>CAJOGS010000001.1 GCA_905234045.1 uncultured Selenomonadaceae bacterium
ATTTGTGGATTTTGGAATTTTTCAACAAGCCCTAGTAATTTTGACAAGACAAAGAAAAAGTTCGTTCAATATAAAAAAATAATTTACCAACAACCCCTAGCACTTCAAGCTTCTGGCAAGAGGGTTCAACCGTTTTATGACTTAGGAATTAGTAAATCTTTACCCCTAGCTGTCAAATGCTTAGAAAAACTCAATGAAGATATGGACATTGTTGCTGATAGCATAGTAGATTTAGAAACTTTTATTATGAATACAACACACATCTTATATAAAGACGATAATGTATATAAAGACTTTGAGCATATCATAAATGGCATAGATAACGCTTTATTAAGAGATTCCGACTATCCTCATGTCAAAATGGCAACACCACATCTTATAAATTTATTGGGGACTGTTTATTTGGAAATGAAAGACTACAAAAATGCTATAAAAAATTTTGAAAGGGCTATTTCATTCGATTCTTTAGGTGCTCTAATGAACTTGAGTAATATGTACAGGGATGGACTTGGAATAGACCAAGATAAGAAAATAGCCTTTATGTTAAAGAAAAAAGTGGCTGATTTGGTTATAAGCGGCTACGCAAGTGATTGGTGGGATTTATCTGTTGTTGAGGAAAGAACCTTGATGGAGACATTATATGAAGTAGCTGAATCTTATCATTATGGTATCGGTACTAACCAATCTTTCGACGAAGCTGTTAAATACTATAGCTGTATTACGGATACCTTGGGGATATTAATTTTTTTACCGCAAGAATTTATAAAGGAAATAGTTGCAAAAGCAAATGATGCCATTTGCGAAATAGCTAAATTAAAACCCGACGTTAAATAAATTTAATTTTGTCAGTTAATAAATAAGTCGATAAAGCCAAAATCCTTGCCCACAGTGGTGTGAACAAGGATTTTTTATTGCCATAAAAATTTTAACTAAAAATAGCATCTGCAACAGTCTGTTCACTTTTATTCTTCATTCTCTCTATTGCATGACTGTAAATTAATGTTGTGTTGATGTTGGAATGGCGAAGAACTTGTTGAACTTGAAGCAACGGCACACCATTCAACAGAGCTTGCGTTGCAGCTGTATGCCGAAGACTATGGGCGGTATGTCTGTTATCATCAATAGAAATTTCTCTAAGTTTAGTTTTTACAAGCTTGCTGATGGACTGCGTTTCCATCCTCTGATTAAAATTTCTGCGTGATGTTGAAGTGAAAAGCGGTTCGTCAGCATTTAGATTTTTTCTGGTTGCAAGGTATTCTTTGATAAAATTATTGACCTGAGAGGCAACGAGTACTTTTGCAGATTTTTCATCGTGTCCTTTGCCTTGAATTGCAAGATAAACATCTTCACCAAAAGTATGGAGGTCTCCTACATCTGCTCTAACTACTTCAATAGTACGAAGTCCGGCTGTCATCATTAATGAAATAATGGCGCGGTCGCGTAAACCTTTGGGATTTGAAATATCAATCGTATTTAGCAACGCCTGACATTGGTTAATTGTCAAGGCGTCTTTTTTATGTTCTGAATCTGTTTTTGGGCTTTTGATATGTTCGGCAATGTTGGGATAGATATTATTTTGAGCGAGAAATTTGAAAAATAATTTAACTGCAATAATGTACAACTGCACCGATGACGGTTTATGTGTCTGATTAAGACATTCTCTCCAGTTTTCAATATCAGAGCGCGTTGGTTGAAAAATTTTATTCTCGTTAAGAAATTTTAAGAGCTGTTTAATCGCTTTTAGATAAGTATACTGAGAAGATTGGCGAACGTCGGAAAATTTCAGCCACTTTTCTATCAGCGATTCCGTAAATTTATTTTCTGTAACAAATACTTCAGCAGGATTTAAATTTATAATTTCTTGCATTTGATTCACCTGCCATTTTCAAAAATTGAGATTTTAATTGAAATTTTATTAAAAAAATAATCGACTTGCTTATCTTTGGGGATTGATAAATTATATCAAAAAGAGCCTGAAAAACCAAGACAAACTATAGAAAAGTACCCTTACCTGTATTTTGTTTTTGACCTTTTTTGCACTTCACTAGAATGAATTTCGTATAAAAAATCGCCTCCATAACAGAGACAATTTTAATTTTGTGCAGTGTTTTCATTCATTATCGCTGGATTTGAAAAGTTCATCCTCCGTTTTGCTGATAAGACATTCGAGGCGTTCAATCGCAAATCCTAATTCGTTTGTAGCATTTTCAATAAATTCAACACACTCTTTAACATCAGATATTTTGCAGTCACATTCGTCATTGATAATATCAAGTGCTTCATTGGCGTTGTCCTGAGACTGTTGTAACAATTCCAATATTGATTGCAAATCTTCTAAATGTTTTTTCGGCATTCTTTTCATTTTTTATTTTCTCCTTTTCGTGTTAATTTCCTTAAATCCAGTTATTTCACCTACAAAAATATTTATTCCTGTAGATACGTCAATTTGAATATTTTCAAATACTGTATAATTTTTTAATGACAAAGTCTGGATATTCATCAAGTTCTCATCTCACTTAAAAATCAGTTTAAATTATTATATCACGAATGCTCAATATTTTATATCAAGGGTATTTTACAAAATGTAGTAATGAACGACAAATGAACGAGAGTGTCCGAAATTTTGTGTAAGTCCGAGTAAGAATCGCGCCAACACGCCAAGTAAATCTCAACTTACACAAAAAAATTTACACAATCACATGAAACGTCTTTTATATTAATTACATATTGGAATTATTTTATTTTTTTATTAATTTTTTTTAGTCTCCATTAAAAATTATGTACACTACGTTCATATATACCCGTAAACCCACATTACAACTAACTTTCCGCCTTGAACACAGCTTAAATTTACGTTCATTTTTGTTCAACAACGTTCAAATCTGTTCAAGTTTTTTATCTCCAACTACCAATCTTAAATCTTGCTCGCGGAAATAAGGTACTACAGCTTCATTAGGATATTTGACGCCATATATCACTGTGTGATGTTCTTCTGTCCCGTCAACCTCAACGTTTACAATTTCTCCGACTTTTCCTTGCCAAATTTCCGGTCTATCTTCTGACGGATTCAAATAAACAATCATATTGTTATACCAAGAAAATTCATTGTCGCATTTTTTAAACCAACGAATTTTTTTCTCATAACAGTAATTTATTTCATCCAGTGACATGTGATTATCTATATGGACACTGCAAACTTCTCCATTTATTTCAATGTCAGTTTTCACACTTCGCGCTTTCGGAATAACTTTGACTTTATCTCCTATTTCGTATTTTGTATTGATGACTATTTCTCGAAATGCATCTTTCTTATTTTTGCGTGTTAAAATTTTTAAATCTTCCGCTTTAAAGCATGGCTTAAATGGCTCGCGCAAAAATTCTACTATGTACACTGCTTGACACAAGTCTATTCCCATTTCCACGATTTTACCAATTCTGCCTTCCCAGTTATCGTTATGCTCTCCGGCTAAAATTTTTACTTTATCGCCAATATCAAATTCTGTTGGAAACGTCATTTTCATATCGAATTACTCCTTTGTTTAAAACCAATTATATTTTGCGATTTATCATACTGTCCGACTACATTTACTTCAAAATCTTCAACTTCCAATTTTAAAAGTTCTTCACGCCCAATTTCTTTTCCCTCATTTTCAATCAAGATTCGCTGAGATTGTTTCATTAATGCCTGTTCCAATAAATTGCGGACAAATCTTCCATTTCCAAAATCTTCTTGATTTTGAACTTTGGAAAAAATTTCGCGGCATTTATTTTCAATTTCAGTATTTAATTCAAATCCTTTATTTTTCGCCATAAGCCGAAGAATTTGTAAAAGTTCCTCAGTATTATAATTTGGAAAATCTACATGGAACGCTATTCTACTTCTTAAGCCTTCATTCTTTGACAAAAAATTTTTCATTTTGTCGGGATAACCTGCAAATATTACTATTACATCGTCTCGATGATTTTCCATTTCTTGCACTATTGTATTTATTGCCTCATCGCCATAACTTCCTTCCCAGTGCTCTACAAGCGAATAGGCTTCATCAATGAACAGCACTCCGCCTTTGGCAAGTTTAAACTGATGTTTTACTTTTGGCGCAGTGTGTCCTACATATTCACCTACTAAATCTGCGCGTCCACATTCAATAAATTCGCCTGTTTGTAAAATTCCTTCCTTGCTCATTATTTCTGCCAATAACCTTGCCACCGTAGTCTTCGCACTTCCTGGATTGCCAGTAAATACCATGTGCATACTTGTTTTTTGTTGTTCCAAGCCTATTGATGATCTTATTTTTTGAATTTTGGCATTGCCTATTATTTGACTGATGATTTTTTTGATTTCATTCAGTCCAATCATATCTTGCAATTTTTGATAGGCATCTTTGGCGTTGATTTCTTCTTTGGCAACCATAAGACGACTAATTTTTCTATACGCGGTGTATGTATTATTTCTCAAGCTGTCATTCAGCATTGATTCACAAATTTCGTGTATATCTGACGGGTAAAATGTAACTTTACCGCCAATATACGCCTCTACTTCATTGACTTTGTACTGCATATTGTTTTTTTGTATAAGTTCATCAAGATATTTCAATGCCTCAGCCTTGTTGCCAGTTCCTTCTTTAATTTCTACCATGTAAATATCTTCCTGTAGAGAACGTATTAATTTTGTTGAAAAGCCGGGATTTTCCGTTACTTCCAAAAAGATAAACAATGTATTGCGCTGATATTTTTTTACCTGCTTTTCAATATCTTTTACTACTCGTTCATAACAGGTAGCGTAATTTTTATGCTCCTCTTTAGATCCGCGCAATTCAATTATTATTGTGTTCCCTGCGGACTGGTCAAAAATATTGTATAAATCGCTTTCACTGTAGCAATTTTCCCCTATTTCTGTAATCAAACTTATACAACGCCCGACCAATCTTTTATTTTCGTAAAGTGCTTGGCAAAGTAATTCTGCCATTTGTTTTGCTCCATACGCATTTTTTGCCAAAAATTTGTAATGCACTGGATGACCATAAAAATTTTTCGGATTTTCGGCTGAATAAATTCTTTCCAATTCTTCCATTAATGTTTTGTCAGCCATTAACTTTTTAGCTTTAGTCATTGCTTGCTCAAGAGTCAAAGACTCGCCGGAAAATAAATTTTCTTCAATTTTAAATTCTTCGTTTCGATAATAATCCAGTGAAAAATTCCTATGCTTTTCTATATTTCCACGTTCCCAACTGCTTCTATATGTTAAATAATCCGCTTTATTTGCTACCTCTAAACATTTTTGCGCTTGAAATGGCGTTATTTCGTGCAGATTTTTTACTTTGAGATTTTTTAAAATATATCTGTCGGAAAAAACTTTTTTCAAGATTTTTATTAAACTTGCGCTATTTATTCTCAACAATGAATCTACGCCTACAACTATTTTAAATTCTCCTATTTTTGCATTATAAATCGAAATAACTGTTGTGGCTGATATTTCTATAAGCATTTCATTTAAATCTTTTATTATTGCCTCTCCCCAATTTCTCTTCATATTTGTTTTCAGTTCTTCGATTACTGTTCCTTCGCCGGAACTGTCAAATGTTATGTGACAATCATAAAATTGCATTTTCGTTACCTCCCATCTTCAAAAATATTTTAACAAATCAAATGTACATATTTTTTTACATTCTCTGCCTTTACTTTCAGATAAATTAATGTTATTCTAGCTATGATTGGAGGTGATTTTTTGATTTACAGACCTTTATATATGAATAAAATTCTGTCTTTTTTTGATACGCCTTTCGTAAAAATTATTACCGGCATCCGGCGTTGCGGTAAATCCACTATTTTAAAAATGATTCAAGGTAAACTTTTGGAGCGCAACATTAAGCCGGAACAAATTTTATTTTACCGTTTTGATTCTCTTGAACTTGAAAATCTCAAAAATTCCGCCGATATGTACAATGAAATTAAATCTAACCTTCACCCTTCGGATAAAACTTATCTTTTACTTGACGAAGTGCAGGAAGTTCAGAACTGGGAAAAAGTTGTTAATTCTTTAATGACCGATTTTAACGTTGATATTTTCGTTACCGGCTCTAATTCCAGAATGCTCTCTGCTGAAATTTCAACTTATCTTACTGGGCGTTATGTTTCTTTTAAAATTTTCCCACTAACTTTTTCGGAATATATGAACTTCAGACAGGCTTACTCAAAACCTGACAATATTAAAGCTGAATTTGCAAGATTTATTCGTTTCGGCGGTTTTCCCGCTGTCCATACACACGATTTTAATTTGGACGAAGTTTATACTATTGCCCGCGATATTTATAATTCAACCATTTTTACTGACATTGTTAAACGTAATCAAATTCGCAAGATTGACCAGCTTGAAAGAATCGTTAAATATTTATTTGACAACATCGGACAAACTTTTTCGGCGACTTCCATTTCTAAATATATCAGAAGTCAGAATCGTACTTTGGACACCGAAACTATTTACAATTATCTTGATAATTTAGAAAAGGCGTTTATTATTTACCGCTGCCAACGTTACGACATCAAGGGCAAGGCTTTTTTGAAGTCTCAAGAAAAATTTTACATCGCTGACCTTGCTTTAAAACATTCTGTACTTGGTTACAACCCCAATGACATTGCCACTGCTATTGAAAATATTATCTACATTGAACTTTCTGCCAGAGGTTACACTGTCAGTGTCGGCAAACTTGACGATTTTGAAATTGATTTTATCGCTGAAAAATCTAACGACAAAATTTACATTCAAGTTACATATTCTATCAACAGCCCAGAAACTGAAAAACGCGAGTATGATAATCTTTTAAAAATCAAAGACAACTATCCCAAATTTGTACTGCGTATGGATGATTTTGCTGAATCAAACTACAAAGGAATTAAAACTTTACATATTTCCGATTTTCTCTTGAGCGATTATTTTTGAGGAGAAAATTATATAAAAAATTTGAATATTGATACCGGTAACTAAATCAAAATTATTATGGTGGACGTCCACCGACCTTGTCCACCTTTTTATGTTACACTGTGTTTCACGCCATTTGTAAAATAATTATCAGACAATTTGACTGTTTGATTTTTTCATACAGTACAATTAATTTTTTGAAAGGAAGTTATAAAAATGTTTGGTCTTGGTACTAAAAAAATGTTAAACATCATGATTTTAAAAATTTTAGAGCAGTATTCTGATGAACACCGCCCATTAACTCAAAAAAGAATTTTGGAGCTTTTAGATTTGGAATATGGCATGAAGTGCGACCGCCGTTCTGTTAAATCAAATTTAATTTCTCTAAAAGAAATGGGCTACGACATCAACATTAGAAAAGGCGTTTATATTCGCCGTGATTTTGAAGAAGCCGAACTTCGTATGCTTATTGACAGCGTGCTTTTTTCTAAAACTCTTTCAAAATCTCAGGCTAAACGCCTTATTGAAAAATTAAAAAATCTCGGCTCCAATCAATTCAGTGCTAAAGTTAATCATATTTGCAATTTGCCTGAACTTCAGCACTCCGACAATACTCAGGTAATGAATAATCTGGATACTCTTAACTTCGCCATTACAAAGCGGCGCAAAGTCAGTTTTATTTATAACAGCTACGGCACTGATTTTAAACTTCATCCTCGCAGGGAAGAACCTTACATTGTCAGCCCTTACCAAATGGCAGCTACTAACGGGCGTTATTACTTGATTGCCAATACCGACGACCACGACAATATTTCACATTACCGCATTGACAAAATGACTGATGTTAAATTGTCTAAATATCCCGTAAAAACTCGACGCTCGATTCCGGAACTTTCCAACGGCTTTAGCCTTCCAAAACATATGGCAGAGCATATTTATATGTTCAGTGGCGAAAGTATTGGCGTTAAATTCTGGACTTCAGAAACTATGATGGACTCTCTTATTGATTGGTTCGGTAAAGATTTTAAAATCTTAGAAAAAATCGACGGCAAAATTTTAGTCAGCGTTAAAGTCAATGAAACTGCCATGAAATTTTGGGCTATGCAATACGGCGAAAATATTGAAATTATTGAACCTTTATCACTTCGTGAAACTATTAGAACTACTGCTGAATCTATCGCCGCTTCTCATAATTAAATTTTTCTCCCAAGTTTTTATACTTTGGTCTTGCAAAAATTTAAACATTGGTAAAATTTCTTGCCTATTGTCCCATTCTTCCAACGCCTGAAAATATTCTTTCCTGTCCTCTTCGTGGATTATCACAGGAGGATAATTTTTTTGCAATAAATAGTAATTTAAAGCCAAACGCCCTGTCCTGCCGTTTCCGTCTGAAAACGGGTGGATATTTTCAAATTTCAAATGAAAATAAGCGGCAACCTTTAAAATTTCTTTGCCGCTATAGTCATTTATTTCTTTCAACAATTCCGACATTTCCAGCGGAACATCTTCAGGCAATGCTCCTACTTCGTTTTGTCCTACTACATAATCGTGAATTTTAAATTTACCCGGTCTTTCTCCGGCATCCCAACGATTTTTATCATATGTATTTTTTGTCAGTTCGTAGTGAAATTTACAAATTAAATCACTATCTAATGGCAAATTTTTTTCATACGCTCCGAGTAATTCAATGAACGCATCTTTGGAATTTCGGATTTCAAATAACGTTCTTAAATCACCGGTATATTGCACTACTCTATCATGTTCAAAAATTTCTCGCGTATCGTTGTAAGTTATTTCTGGATTTTCTATTTTTCCTGAATGATATGCTAACGATATAATTTTCCCGCTTATTGCCGTTTCTAATTCGCTTACTGATGAAATTTTTCTGCTCTGCCAATATTTAATTATTTCTTGATATTTCATTCTACACCACCTCTAATGCATAGAAAAAATTTTCCGCCATTTCTTCAAGATAAAGTCTGTTTTGCAAAGTTTTCAGCCAATTTTGGGGAATTTCTTCAATGCCATAATAAATACCTGCCAAACCTCCTGCAACTGATGCTACTGTGTCTGTGTCTTCGCCTAAATTTACCGCCTTTAATACCATTGATTTATAATTGTCGGTATTCAACAAACACCACAACGCCGCCTCCAATGTATCGACTACATAGCCACTGCTTTTTATTTCTTCTTCCAATAAATCTGCAAAATCATCTTGCCACAATCTGGAATAATTTTCTAATTTTTTCTCAAATTTTGAATTGCCGTAAAAATTTTTAGCTTTTGACAATCCTATTTTTACTGATTCTGAAATTGAATTTCCTTCAAGTAGTTGCACCGCTATTAATGAATAAATCCCACAACCTAACATACTTCTTGCATGGGCATGCGTTAATGATGATATTTCATGAATTACTTTCAAAGCTCTTTCGTCAAAATTTTTTCCGTAAATCTTATATAAGTAAATAACGGCTGGTAAAATTCTCATCAATGAGCCATTTCCATTTGCATAACTTTCTTCTGAACCGCAATTCAAAGCCGGAACTTTTTGTATAAATTTAAATATCGCTAATGATGTTATTCTTCCACAATCAAATCTTACCCCTCTTGCTGTAAATTTTCCTTCAAAGTACCATTCCGAAAAATTTAGCATCAAATCTGTATAATCTATCCTTTTTAGCCTTGCGATACTTTCCATTGTTGCCACTGTCATGCTCGTATCATCTGACCATGTTCCTGCAGGTTGATTCCAAGTTCCAAATCCCAACATATCTTTTATCGGTTGTCGTCTCAGTGACTCACGGTTTTTAAATTCTACAGGAACGCCCATTGCATCGGCGACCGCTATTCCCAGTGTCATTGCTTTTATCGTCTCTAAATTAATCATCTATGCTATCCTCTTTTTCCAGTTGTTTATTACAAAATTCTAATTCCTTACGAGCCAATTCATTATCCGGCTCAAGTTCAAGAACTTTTTCAAAATTTGATTTTGCTAATTCGTAATTATTTCCCCATTTTAAAATTGCCATTCCATTATTCAGATACGCTCCGACAAAATCTTTATCCAGTTCTATGACCTTTCTAAAATATTTGCAAGCAAGAATACTGTCATTAATATCCCATTCAGTATAATATGTTCCCAATGCAGAATGTGCCAAGCCCAGCAAATAATAAATTTCTTTTTTCATATCCTTGTCCGAACTAAAGCGGGCAAATTTGAGTGCCTTATTGCAATAAGCTACTGCATTATTGTAATTTCCTTCTTTCAAATATTTTTTGGCTTCTTCCAATTTTTCTTTTGCAATTTTGATGTCATCATTCATAACGATTCCTCCCATTAGTCTTTACCTTATCTCTTCTGTATACAGTATAACACCTTCAATGTACAAAAAAGATTACATTAAATTTCAAAATTTGATTTATCACTATTTATAATTTTATATCACTTTACAGATTCAATCAACTCTTATTGACTTTAATAATTTACAAAATTATAATTAATGTATACTCTTTTATTTTGATAGGATGTGATTATTTTGAAAGATTTTGATCCTGATGAAGTTACAAGGATTCTTGGCATTCTTCCGGAAAAGTCTCCGCGTGGGCGCAAAAAATCTCCAGACAATAATAACACTAGTTCCGTTCAAGCCGGTCTCCCCGACGATTGGACTAGAGCCACTTTTATTGTTCGAGTTGAGCATCTTCAAAAACTTAAAGATTTTGCCTATACTGAAAGAGTTTCTATTAAAGACGCTCTTGATACTGCTCTTGAACGCTTTCTTCAAGATTATACTGATTTACTTCCGCACAACAGAGAAAGGCGCACTGACAATAAAATTATTAATATCGACGGTGAAAAACATTATAATATTAAGCAAGTTGCAGCTATCTTGAATCGCGCCCCTATCAGTATTTATAACTACATTCATTCTGGCAAACTCAAGGCTCGGAAAATTGGCAATACTTTTCTTGTTACAGAATCCAATCTAAGGGAATTTGCTAAAAATCAATCTCTTATCGTTGAAAAATAAAAAAGGTGGCTATCCACTTACTTTGTCCACCTTTTCAATTTAAATTTGGTTGCTTTATTAGAATTTGTATGGTATTATTCACATAGACGCAAAAAAGCCCCGCAGTGTTTCACAGACACTGCAGAGCAAATCTTGTGAATGTACCTTTCACTCGAAATCCAATAGGTTTTTTGCTGCCAACCGTAGTTGGTTATCGGTATTATAACCTAAGAATTGACTTAATACAAGAATATTTTTAAGGAAAATAGATTGAAGGACGGCATTCACAGGCGCGGATGTCGTCTTTTGCTATTTTATAAAGGAGGTCTCATGGAAAAACTTTATTCACCAAATATTGACGCAACTAAAAAAACCTTGTAAAATTTCAATCGGCTAAAACTGAAAAACTCTCAAGGCTTTTTTAGTTCAATATGTTTAACCCCTCAGAAAGGAGTATTTTTTCTATGGAGAATGATAACAGAATTAATCAGTTATCACAAGGGGTAACTTCAGTTACCGGTAACCTTCAAATTGGTTACCCCCAGTTACCCCCAGAGCAACAAAATTTTACAACTACTGAAGTTGCAAAAATTTTCGGAGTTACTAAACAAGCCGTTATTAAATGGCGTAAAAACGGGAAACTTAGTGCAGATAGTATAGACAAACAGGGAGTTTATTGGTATTCAAGGGATAACTTGGAAAAGTTACTGGTTACCCCCAGTTACCCCCTAGTTACCGGTAACTTTCAAAGTGATTCACCCCAAGTTACCGGTAACCTGAATATTAGTTACCCCCAAGTTACCCCCTCAGTTACCGGTAATTTTCCAACTGGTTACCCCCAAGTTACCCCCTTGGTTACCCCCAGTTACCCCCTAGTTACTGATAACTTTAAATCACCAACTGAGTCTAAAAAAATCTTCATTCCTGAAAATGTAATTGATGAAATTAAACAGATTCCGCCAGAATCTTTAGCCGCTCTTGGCGTTATCTCTGTTGCAAAAAAATCCATTAATGGCAAGCCTACTTATGTTTGTCCGAATTGCGAAAATGGTACAGGCAAAGACGGAGATGGGATTCAACCGAATTTTGTCGGCAACACTTGGCTTTATCATTGCTTTAAATGCAACGAGGCTTTCAACAATATTCATTTGCTCGGTTTTTATTACAATCTTGATTTTCACTCGAACTTTAAAGAAATTTGCCGTCGTGCTTGTGATGATTTCGGGATTTATCTTGATTCAAATCATCAATATAAAAATACAGGCAACAATAAGCTAATCGCCTTTAATCCTCGTCAAGACTTTGTTCCCCAAAAATCTCCTGAAGAATTAGCTCTTGAGTCTAAAGAAATTGAAATGATTAAGTCTGATATTGCCATTGCTCAGGATAATCTTAATAATTTACCTGTAGATGCCAGACGTGGAATCACTATTGAAACTTTTAAAATTTTTAAATCCGGTTTTATTTCTGATTGGACTTCACCTAAAAGCCGTATCAATAATAAATATACGACGCCAACTCCACGCCTTATTATTCCTTCCGGCAATCATTATCTTGCTCGGCTTACTGTGCCGCTTGATTCATTCGACGAAGAAACTCAAAAATACATTCAGCCTAAACAACACGCAGGTACTAAATTTCCATTCAATTTCGATTCTATTTCTACTGATTTAATTAATATTGTTGTAGAAGGAGAGCTTGATGCTATCAGCATTTTTCAAGCTACCAATGGAAAAATTCCCGTCGTTGCTACTTCCGGCGTCTCTGGTTATGTTGAATTTGTTCGACTTGTTAAAGAAAAATTGGGAAACGCTGACATTAAACCTAAATTTTTGATTCTTTTTGACCCTGATGAATCAGGGCGTAACACTGCTACAAAATTTCAAGAAGAATTAAATTCGGCTAAGTTTCCGGCTGTTTGCGATTTCTTGTCAAATGAAATTTCAAAAATTGATGCTAATGATATTCTTTGCAAAGACGGTGATGCTAAACTTGCCGAGTTAATTAATTCCATTCTCGCAACGGCTCAAAAGAATATTGATAGTATCGCGTTTGAGTTCGCTGAAGAATCAAAACTTCAAGATAAAATTGCTACTTGGATTTCAATAAATGGTGATATTGAACCTGCAACTTTATCAAATTTGAAAACTACAGCTGAATATCTGAAATCTTTAACTGTTGATAAAATCAATTCTGCTATTGTCAACGAATCTAAAGTTCTCCATGCTGTTGCTTCTTGTCAATTCTACGACTTTTACAGACAGATTGCTGACGAGTTTTTGGCGCGTGTTTACTCTGCTAAATCTAATGCTAAAAAAGTTGTTCAAAATGAAGCTTCCGATAATCCCGTTTCAGATTCTGCTAGAGCTCTTGCTTCACTTGATTTAAAATTTGTGACAGATTCTATCAAAAAGTTTGTTACTCAAGTTGCCAAATCTCATAAATCCTATATCGAACAGAAAAAAGCTGAACAAAATCTTATTGAACACGAACAAAAATTACAAGCCGCTGAGAAATATCGCACTGATGCCATTGAGCATTTAAAATTTTTAAAATCTCAACCGCCGACTACTGAACGCGATAACGAAATGCGAAAAATTATTGCCAATAATTGCAGTTGGCATGAAGACAAGTATGGAAATAGAATTGCTGTTCGCTCTACCATGGATAACTACGATTTAATTTTTTCTTATGACCCTATTATTTCGGGTTTTTTTGCCTATGATGAATTTAAACAAGCCATTGTTTTTATGAAAAAAGCTCCTTGGCGTAAGAATTTTTCTCCCTATGAAACTTGGCAAGATTCCGATGATGCAAATTTGCGCGTTTATCTTCGTCGTAATTATACCGACATTTCTAATGAAAAACTTTATGCCGATACTTTTGAATCCTATGCTTGGGGAAATTCTTTCCACGTTGTTAAAGAGTATTTGAATAGTTTACCTAAATGGGACGGAACCCCTCGGGCTGAAACTTTATTTATTAAATTTTTGCGTGTCGATGATACCAATTACAGCCGTGAAATTACTATGAACTGGCTTTTTGGGGCATTGGCACGTATTTTTTATCCTGGTTGTGAATATCAAACTGCTCTTGTTCTTAATGGGGCTCAAAAAATTGGTAAATCTACTATTGCCAAATTGCTCGGGGGAGCTTGGCATGCCGCTCTCAAAGATTCGATTGAAGATTCTCACGCCATTGACGTTTTACAGACTGCTTGGATTGTTGAACTTGAAGAATTTTGGGCTGCCGGTAAAGCCGCTGTTAATGCTTTAAAAGCTTTTATTTCTGCCAATGCTGACGACCGCCGCGAAGTTTATGCTCATAAAGCTAAAAAATTTCTTCGTCACTGCGTTTTTATCGTTACTTGTAATGACCAACAATTTTTGAAAGATAAAACCGGCAACCGGCGTTTCTTGGTTCTCAAATGTAATAGTAAAAAATTTGATTATGTTGAAGGCTTAAATCAAGAATATATTCAACAAGTTTGGGCTGAGGCTCTTTACAAGTTTAACGAAAAATTTGCTGATGGCTTTAACGATTCTAAACTTCAACTTTCTACCGAGACTCAACAAATTGCTGAAAAAATTGCTGAAACATTTACTATCGATGACAGTTTGGACGGTGAAATTGAAGCCTTCCTCAATACCAAAATTCCTCCTTATCCTGTTTGGAAACTTTTAACTAAAGAGGAACGCAGAAAATTTTTCCTTGCTAATTCTATTACTTTAGATAAAGAAGATTTGCAAGTTAGACGTAATAAACTGAAAACTGATGAACTTGTTGAATTTGATAATGCTATTGAGAATCCCGAATTTACTCGCACTATCGAAAAAGCCACTCCTTATGGTTCAGTCGCTTGCATTTCTATTTATGGTAGTGTCTATCGTACTGAAACTTGCGCCTCTGAAGTTTTTAACGAATGTTTTGGAAACGATAAACGTAAAAGTATTTTCCGTATTACAGAAGTTCTTAGTACTCTTAATGGTTGGTTTTTTTCAGAAAGTAGAAGTAAGGATTTTCACGATTGTTACGGAGACCAACGACGTACTTATTGCCGCAAAGAAATTCCCATAAAAGATATAAATGATAATAAAATTTCAGCAGACACAGATAATCAAAATTTCGATTCGCCTTTTTGAACATAAATAGTATAAAAATGGCGTGAAACATTGTTAAACACAAAAAGTGGACAAGGTGGATGAGCTAAAAAAGCTTGTCCACCTTTTTTCCTTCAAAAATTCCGCGTATTTACGCCATTTTTTTACCTTTGGTGGACAAGTGGACAAGGTGGACGACTTTTCCTATAAATTGGATGAGAAAAAAAAATTTCCCCCGAAATTTTTTCCTATTTTAGCAATTTTTTTTCGGGGGGAAAATTTTTTTTTAATATAAAAGTAGAAAAACGCGTCCACTTCGTCCACTCATCCACTTTTTATAATAATGGCGTTTGTACGCGGTTTTTAAACTATAAAAATGGTGGACGATATATTTTTAGGTTGTCCACCGTCCACTTTTTAATGTTACACTATGTTTCACGCCATTTTTACGCTCTCTAAAAATGATAAATAGCAGTTCTAAAGATTTCATAGGACGCTCAAAGAAAAATTTTGAAATAATGAAACGGGAGGATTCGTCATTTTTTAGAAAAAAGCTTGATTCTATGTAAACATTGTAATATAATATTATATGAAATAAGAAAAGAAATAGGAGGATAAAAAAATGCCAGCGACGCAATTTATATGCCCGAATGGAGAAAAAGTAGATATAGAAAAATGCTTGAGAAAATGTAGGCAAGGACAAAGATGTATGTTTTTACCGACGTTGAGAGCAATAGCAAAGTCGGTAGATAGAAAAATAAAACAACCATCAGTAACAGAATTGTTAGTCGGAGTGCGGGAAACATATCTAAAGAAAATGACAAATTATGCGGTAGACCCATTTTCAGTACTGTATTCATTACAAGGACAAGCAGTACATGCAATTCACGAAAAAAACGCTGAAGGTATTTTGAGTGAAGTAAGATTGGAAGATGGAATAACAAGCGGAAGATTAGATTTATATGGAAATCTGCTTGATGAGGAAGAAGGAATTTTAGGAGATTTAAAAATTACAAATTCCTACAAACTAATGAAAGCACTGGGGATTTATAAAGTTGAAGTGGAGACAGGCGAATTTTATAAAACTGGTGCAAAGAAGGGACAACCAAAAACTAAAAAAGAATTTCGTTATGATGGATTTAGAGATGTTTTAGATTGGACGATACAGCTTAATTACTATAGGAAATTATTGGAAAAAGAAGGTTATCCAGTAAATCGAATGGTGATACAAGCAATTTGCCGAGATAGTAATTTAAAGACAGCAGCTGAAAGAGGAATAACACAGAAATCTTATTTAATAGAGATTAACAAAATAAGTGACCACTGGCTGACAAAATATTTTGCGAAGAAATCAGAAATGTTAAAAGATGCAATGGAAACAGGGCAACTACCACCAATTTGCACCCCAAGAGAACGTTGGAGCGACAGAAAATGTTTGGAATACTGTTCAGCACGAGAAAATTGCCCATATGCAAGAAGATTAATGAATGAAAAAGCAAATCAAAAACCTGAAAATACAACCGAAACTGAAGAAATTAAAAATGGCGGTGTAATAAATGAATAGAATATTGGCGGAAGAATTAAAAACGGTACTTATTAATTATGAATCGATGATGGATTTTGTCGAAAGAGAAATGAAAGGCAATATAAATAAGCAAGAAGAAAAAATTTTTCTAACTCTGGTAGATGAGTACGAAATATTGATTTTCAACCTGACAAAAAATTTTTTAGAAAATTTTTCAATGAATGATGCGGGAGAGTGAAAGAAATGCAAAAATTAGCGGTTAAATTGATTGAATCAATGAAAGCGTGTAAATATGTAGTCAAAAATGGCTTAAATTCTTTCCACAAATATAAATATGCAACATCAGCGGACATATTGGAAAAAGTAAATGCGGCATTCACAAAACAAGGAATAGCAACAATAGTTGTACCCGAAATAATCAAAGATGAACAAATAACAACGGCAAAAGGAACAGTTGAACATCTGGTTACAGTTCAAATAGAGGTAACGTTGATAGATAAGGATAGTGGAGAGACAGCAGTATTTCGAGGATTTGGCTCAGGACAAGATGCAACAGACAAGGCAGTAATGAAAGCTCAAACAGCCGCGTTGAAATATGCTTATATGCTGTCATTGGCAATAGCAACTGGCGATGACCCCGAAGCAGACGAAAAAACAGATGAGAGCATGGTAGAAAATAAACAAAATGTATCTGAACAAAAGCCAATTAATCGTCCGCCAATAGTCAATCAGCCAAAAGTAAGTCCCAATAAAATGAAAATGCCAAAGGGAGGATACATTTGCTACGATTGCGGAATAAAAATAAATGAAAGAGTCGCTGAATATTCCCAACAAAAATTTGGGAAGTACTTATGTATGGAATGTCAAAAAAATCACGTTGCATCTTAAATATGCGGTGTAATTTTAATTGACGATAGAGGAGAAATAAAAATATGATTAATACAAGACAACAACTTTTGGGACTATTTAAAGTTGAATCTCAGAAATTGTATATATCTGACCCGTGCTATGAATATAATTCTGTTGGTGCACTGACATTAGAAAATGTGTTAAATGGGCAATACATAGCTCTATTGAGAAAAAGTAACTGTGATAGGTACATTAAAAATTTGAAAATTTATCATAAAAAATATTTTGGGATTGAACCATTAACTGAATATGGAAAAATAGCAGTGGATAGTGGACAAGCGGGGATTTTCGATAATGAATATTATCAACAGAATGAAGGTGGCGAATATGACAACCTCGACAGTTTGTATGGATTGGCTTGTGGTCTGACAGATTCAGAAAATCAAGGAGGAATTCTTAAAGATTTTGGAGTTGTTACAGTCGCAGGATTTGGCGATGGTGAGTATAAAGTTATGATTGGAAAAAATCATGAGCAAAAGATAATATCGGTGTCAATAATTTTTCTTGAAGATGAAGAATATTGACAACCGATTTTTTTGTGCAAAATTTTGTACTTTCATATGAGTATAATGGAGACAGAAAAAACGGAGGAAAAACAAATGAAGAAATTAGAAATCAAAGGCAATGTTGGCGAAGCAATTATCTATACTGTGTCTGATGAAAAAGTTGCAGTTGATGATTATGCAGTGGCACAGATAAAAATGCTTTGTGATAACGAAGTTTCAAGAAATTCAAAAATTCGAGTAATGCCGGACGTGCATCCTTCAAAAGTTAGTACAGTAGGTCTGACAATGGCAGTTGGAGACAGAATTCTTCCAAGTTTAGTCGGAATAGATATTGGTTGTGGAGTTACTATGGTTAAATTGGAAAAATTCCGCCCCGAATATCAAAAGATAGATAGCATAATTTTGGAAAATATTTCAACAGAAAAAGGAGTTCGTAAAAAAAATTATCCCAAAGCAGAAAAATTTGATTTTAACAAATTGGAGGTATCGAATCACATAAATAAAAAAAGAGCGTTGCAGAGTCTCGGAACGCTGGGATTTGGCAACCACTATTTAGAAATAGATGTGGACAATAACAAAAATTATTATTTAACGGTACATTCCGGCAGTCGAAGTTTAGGCAAAGAAGTCGCTGAATATTATCTTGCTGAAGGACAAAAAATATTGAAGTCACGCAATGAAATTATTCCATATGAATTAACATATTTGACGGGAGATTTAAAATCAGCGTATTTGCAAGATTTACAGGCGGTTCAAGAGTACGCTTTATTGAATCGACAAATAATGTTGGAAGAAATTTGCAAGTCTATGAAATGGAAGTTCAGCGAAATTTTCAACTGCACTCATAATTATGTAGACTTTAGCGGAAGTCAAGCAATATTGAGAAAAGGAGCAATTTCAGCACAGAAAGATGAACTCGTATTAATTCCTGTAAATATGCGCGATGGCGTAATAATTGGCAGAGGTAAAGGAAATGAAGATTGGAATTATTCAGCCCCGCACGGAGCCGGAAGAATTTTAAAAAGAACAGAAGTCAAGAATCAGCATACATTATCGGAGTTCAAAACTTCGATGAAGGGAATATATTCAAGCACAATATCAAAAGAAACGCTGGACGAATCGCCATTTGCTTATCGCGGGCTTGAAGACATAACAGAGGCAATAACTGAAACTGTAGAAATAGAGAAAATTCTTCGTCCGGTTTACAATTTTAAAGCTGGTAGCATAAAGGAGTAATTGAATATGAAAACTGAGCAAGACCTGTACAAGATAACGCTGTAAGATTTTCTTTTGGACATATATTTTTCCAAAAAAGAAAGAGCATTTATACAGGATATGCGTAATTTTCTCGTTACCAAGAGAGAATTGAATGTATTATTTAGAGATTTTATGGGATGCTAAAGGAGGAATTTGTATGAATAAGAGACAGCGTAAAAAATTAGAGGTTAAGAAAAAATTTAAATTACCGAATGTGCCGCAATTTACGCCGGTGGAGCGTTGGAATATGTTTCATACACTTTCGGTTTACATAGCGGCAGGATTGAGAACATTTTTGAGTTATAAGATTTATGGAGTGCCGGCTGCCTTAACCGACGATGAACATTATACAGGAGAAAGATTGAGTAAAGAATATCTTGAAGAACTTAAAGAAGAAGTAAATGAACTTATAGAAGAGCGTAATTTAGTGTTGCCATTCAATCGTAACGAAAAAGTTTCAGAGGAAATGAAAAATTGGCGCAATATAATTTTAAAAATGTTGTGGTCGTTTGAACAAATTCGAGATGATTATCCTGACAGTCCATTTAACAAATGGCACGATAAACAATTTTGGGGACTACTTGATAAGGGAATATTACCAATGGAATTGGAAAAAGCAGACGAAAATGGTTTGAGTAAAGTAAAATTTAATGGAGAGGAAACACCTCAGGAAATCTGGGACGAAGATAATGTTTATTATGAAAAAATCCAAGAGGGTTTAGATTTATTTGCAAAACATTTTCGCAGTTTGTGGGATTGAGGTAGAAAAATGTTAATACAAATAAGTTCGGGACAAGGACCGGCAGAATGTGAATTGGCAGTCGGATTGTTTGCAAAATCATTACAGGAAGAATTTGCAGGATTGGAAATAAAAAAAGCCGTCAAGTCACGGCAAGAAAATTGCTACAGTTCAATAATTTTTAAAGTTACAGATGATAAACAAGAAACTGAAATATTGAAATTGGAAGGAACGATACTTTGGATATGTCAAAGTCCGTTTCGCCCGAATCACAAGCGAAAAAATTGGTATATAGCTGTTAGTATTTTATCAGAAGAAGAAATTATTAATTCCGATTCAGATTACAAGATAGAATATTTTCATTGTGGTGGTAAAGGCGGGCAGAATGTCAACAAAGTAGAAACAGGCGTCAGATTAATTCACTTACCAACGGGAATAACGGTTACAGCAACTGAAGAGCGAACACAGCAAGCGAACAGAAGAATAGCCGAAAAGAAAATCCAAGAAATTTTGAAAAAACAACAGAAACAGTTGCAGAAAAATGCAAAACGTGATGCATGGCACGAGCATTATCAGTTAGAACGCGGAAATCCTGTTAGAATTTATGAAGGAACAAATTTTAAATTGAAATCTGCACAACCCACAACTATTCCACTGGATTAGAATAAATGGAGGGAATTAGAATGAAAGCGGAAATATGGCTTGAAAAAGGGATGAATTATCTTTACGGTCTTGGTGATTTTGAAGAAGATTATGAACAGGCGATGAAATATTTTATAAAAGCATTAGACGCGGGCAGTACTGAAGCAATGAATAAAATCGGTTATATGTATCAATGTGGCTATGGAGTTGTCGAAAATAAATCAGAGGCGGTAAAGTGGTACAAACGCGGCGCAAAAAATGGCGATAGTGAATCAATGAATTCTCTGGCTGACTGTTTTTTAAAAGGAATTGGAATAGAGCAAAATATAGATGTAGCAATAAATTGGTACAGAAAAGCCGCCGAGTTGGAGAACTATAGACAAGTAAAAGAACTGGCTGTTTGTCTTATAAGACGTTCTGGCTCAGATACAGAGGCTTATAAATGGCTGAAGAAAAGTTGCGACAAATATTCATTATTGTGGCTTTTAAGAGAAGATAGTGTTGAAGATACAGATTTAAAAGTTATGAGCATGCTGGCAGATATATATAGTAATGATTTACCCAACACAAAAGAAAATAAATTGAAGGCGTTCAAGTTGTATGAAAAAATAGCTGAAAAAAATCCCAAGTACTGTAGTTATCTTGCAAGTATGTACTATAGAGGTTGCGGAGTAGAAAAAAATCTTGAAAAATATTTTGAAATGGTGAAAAAAGCCGCCGATGCCGGAAATGCTTCCTCAATGAGAGAAATTGCCGAAATGTATTTAAAAGGCGAATTTGTATCCAAAGACGAAAGTAAAGCCATTGAATGGCTGACAAGGATTTATAAAGCAGATTCTCGGATTTATGAGAAAGATGAAGGCTGTACGCCTGAAATTTATGCACTGCGCCATTTAGCAGATATTTATTATGCTGATGAAGATTATTCCGGTCATAGTTGTGATAAAAGTTTGGAAAATAAAAAGCGAGCATTTGAATTATTTCAAGAAATGGATGAACTTGGTTATACAAAGGCGAAATATCGAATTGCAAGAATGTATGAACGTGGCGAATATGTCAAGCAGGATAAATTAAAAGCACTGGAAATTTATAAAAGCAATGCTGACAAGGATTCCGGTTGTTGCCGTAAAGTTATTAAAATTTATTTGGAAGAAAAAAATATTTTAGAAGCCTCAAAATTTATCGTTAAATATTTCAATACTGCAAATAAAGCTTTTTGCACTTGTCCGCTGTGCAGTCCGTTTGAAGAGACAAAAGAAGTTGCGAAGTTTTTTATAGACACACCGAATAAAAAAATTATAAAAATGTATGACAATGATAAAAATCAAGCGGCACAAGCAATATTTGATTTTGGTAAAGCCTGCATGAAGTCTCCTGTAAATGTCAGCATATGTTTAGAAATAATTTCAATAGCGGCAGATATAATGGGTTCTGATTGTTCAAGAAGTATTTTAAAATATCTTGCCGAAAATTATGAAAAAATCTATCAAGATTCAAAAGAAAAAGGAGTTCCCGAAGAAGTAGAAGGCGACGCGGCAGAAAACTTATTTGGTCGTTTAACGGAATCACTGAGCGATTATTTGGAAGAAAATGACGAAAATTACACCGAAGGTTCTGTAAGTGTCGGCTATAGTGATGATTATGATGAAGTAAAATTTGAGCATCACGACGCAGATTATTACAAGTATCGCTCGATTCATTATCAAATTGCATTAGCGATTAATGACAGAAAATTTGAGGATATAGATAATTTAGCCAATGGATTATTTGAAATTTCCGGCGGTAATGTTCGTCAATTAAAAAAAGAAATTAAATTTTTGGTTGAGAGTTATGACAATCTCGATAGAGTTGAAGTAAATCCTAATTTAAAAAGCAATTATAAGCGAAAGTCTCAAAAGTGGAGTAAAAGAGCAAAACAAATTTTGAATGGAAGTGCAGATAAATGAATTACTACAGCAATGACAAAGAAAAATTAGTAAAAATTTTTGAGGACACTTTAAATTTGTGCAATAGTGATGAAGTGTTAAAAAAAGCCGTCCAAGAATCAATCAGCGGTTCAATTATTTATGCTGAAAAAGATTTTCCAAAATTGCCGACAGCAAAATTTAAAGATACGATAATTTCAGTAAATAAATATCGCACATTTGAAACAGCGCAATATTACAAGAAAAAATATCCAGATTCCAGAATAGCAGTTCATAATTTTGCATCAGCTACAAATGTTGGCGGAGGTGTAACGAAAGGTAGCAAGGCGCAAGAAGAATGTTTGTGCAGATGTTCGACGCTTTATCCTGTTTTAAACATTGAAGAAAACATAAAAAATTTTTATGAGTACCACAGAAAGCGTAGAGATTCCAAGTATACCGACCGTTGTATTTATACGCCTGACGTTGTAATTTTAAAATCGGATACAGATTTTCCGGAAACATTGCCGGAAAATAAATGGATTAAAGTAGACGTGCTGACTTGTGCCGCTCCGAATTTAAGAGCAAATCCCAATAATCCAATGAATCCAGAAAATTCAAAGCCAATAAGTATTTCAGATGATAAACTTTATGAGATACATTTGAAACGCGCTGAAAAAATTTTAGCCATTGCCGCTTATCATGGAGCAGATATTTTTGTAGGCGGAGCGTTTGGATGCGGAGCATTTCAAAATAATCCTTATGTTGTAGCGGAAGCATACAAAGATGCCGTAAAAAAATTTAAAGGCTATTTTCAAGAAATAACGTTTGCGGTGTACTGTAAGCCGAATGATAAAGGCACAAATTATCTTGCTTTTAACAAAATTTTAATCGGAAACTCTAAAAAATAAAATTATTTACCTCTCAGGTAAAGATTTAAAATTTGGTATATGAGATAATGTATGAATTTAAATAAGGAGCTTGATAGGAATGAAAGTGTACGACTTTTCAAATTGTGATTTTGATAATGAAATTTTGAGCGATGAAAATACAGGCGTTTTATTGTCAAAAAAATTTCAATATAACGGGCAAGAAGAATCCAGAGTGATTGTGTCCAATTTAAAAGATGAAAAAAGACTGGTTTTCCTTATTAATAATAAAGAATTGGTTGAGCAGACTGGCTATTCTGAAGAAGAAAAAAATTCCATAATGGAATATTTGTTCAGTATCAAAGATGAGTTGTTGGGCGTGATAGGCTGAATAATGACGCTCCGAAATGTTTGCGAGGTAAAAAAATGACGACAGAAGAGTTAGATTTGGCAATAGCAGAAATAATTATTCCACAGGAAAAGCCGAAAAGCACAGGTAATTCACACAAGCGCAAACAATGGGAGAATCGCCGAAATTGGCGGATTTGTACAATCGGGAAATCTTGTAAATTGGGATATTTAAAAATTTGTCCGATAGCAAAGCAGAAATCGTCTAAACTGAATATGGATAAAAGTTCGGTGTGTTGGCATTGTGTTTGTTGGTGTCATAGGACGTGCGGTAAGGCGTGGCTACTTGTTACTCCTTGGTTTATGGGTGCGACACATTATAGTTGTAGACGTACTTGTTATGAGAAGTGATCTTATAACGACAAAGGATTGAGAATTGAACTAAACAGGCGCATCTGAAGGACTTGCAGTGGTGACATTGGCAATTACAATTACTATAAAAAACTTTTTGAATATAAGTGGAAATGTGTATGAGGTAAAAATAATGGGCGATAAAAAAATGCAAATCATTTGTAGCAAAGATTTTGCTGAATTTATCGAAAAGCGGCGTAATGATATAAGCCGCAATAAATATTTTGCAAAAAGCATTGGAGTTAAAAACTTCAGCTTGAAAATAAGTTACTGTGGGACACACAGGAAGTAACGCTTGTGGAGACTATGTAAGACGCAACACCGGCGCAACGGTCGCTGAATCAAGAATCCCTCCGCATTTATGCGTGGGGAGTGTCAATAAGTCGTGCAAAGAACCGTTAGATTGTGATTCACTCCGTTGCGATAAATGTTATGGACAATGGGGATTGTCTGCACGACGCAGGGCGTATGGTCGTGGCACAGTGGGTACGGCAGATTGCAAAAGTCACTATAAAAGAATTTATTTTGGGTTGAAGGATTTAAGAACGTTTTACAACCGACAGCTCAGGCGTTGTTATAAAGGCGAGATTGGCAATTACGGTTATTATCGGAAAATGTTTGAAATTTGGTATCTCATGTGAGTGGAGGAATCAAAAATGAATTTGCCATATAGCGTAAATCAAGAAGAATTATTAAATTTGCTGGTAAATCTTTCGCCAAGTCGTCCGATTTTTATTTGGGGTTCGCCAGGAATTGGGAAATCTGCACTGGTAGAAAAATTTGCAGAAGAAGTCGGCTTGCCATGTGTTTCTTTACTCGGTAGTCAACTTGCGCCGGAAGATATTATAGGAATACCACAAATTAGAGGAAATACATCAGAATTTTTACCGCCCAAAATGATAGCAAGAACAGAACCATATATATTATTTTTAGACGAACTGAACGCCTGTTCGCAGGAAGTTCAGAAAGCATTTTACAGCTTAATTCATGAGCGTCGAATAGGTGAATATCATTTGCCTAAAGGAAGCGTGGTAATAGGAGCGGGCAACCGTACCCAAGACGGCGCAATAGTAAAAACAATGTCATCAGCATTAATAAATAGAATGTTTCATGTTCAACTTGTACCAGAGGCAAAAGCGTGGCTGAATTGGGCATATGAAAATAATTTACATCATTGGATATTGGATTATTTGACACAGCGTCCTGACCATTTGTTTACAGAACCGCCGAAAACAGAAGAGCCATATTCCACGCCGCGTTCATGGCATATGTTGAGCGATGCACTTTATCAATATCATGTTGGAGAAGACGACGAAAAATTTTCTCAAGAAATATTGAGAGTATTAGTTTATGGAGCAATTTCAGCGAAACATGCAGGATTATTCATAGCATTCAGCAAAAACGCCGACAATAAATATTTGTTGAACAATATAATCAAAGGAACTCAGAAATGGCCTGAAAAACCTGAAGATAGAGACACATTATATTTTCTTGCACAATGTTTTAGAGCGCGTCTGTTACATGATTTGCCAAGAAAAAAGCACGATTTAAACAGAACAATGCAATATTTTACGCACAGAGCCAAAACTTTGATAAAAGACCTTGCAAGAATAAATTATGAATTGGCGCAAATGGTAGTGTCAGATGAAGAGGATGAAGTTTTACCGAATTGGTTTATGGTGGAAATAGTTAGAGATTTGCCGAGACTTGCAAGGAGTGCGTAAAAATGGCAAAGAAAATTCAGCCTAAATTAAGAAATAAAATAGATACTCCGTTAGATAAAGGGATTAGAGCATTATTTTTCAGTAATAGAATTTTTCGGGAAGTTTATGAGAGGACAAGTATTGAATTAAAACAGGTGGATAATAACGTTATTGGCAAAGAAGGTGCGGCGATTGTGCAAAGTAACGGTGTAATTTTATTAAATAAAGATTATCAGTTGAATCCCAGCGAGTGGGAATACATCATAGCACATTGCATTTTACATTTGAGTTTTGGACATTTTGACGCGGATAAAATGCCGACGCCGTGCAACAAAAAAATTTGGAATATGGCTTGTGATATTTACATAGCAAAATTTTTGTCAGACATAAAAATTGGAACGCCGCCTTTTGATTCTATAGATTCATATAACGGGAAAAAGAATGACGAATTACAAATTTATAATTATTTACTGAATAGTGGCGAGGAGTTAAGCAAGTATCACTTTGGAACAGCCGCGCCACATCAAGAAGATATGAAAACAGTAAATAAACCTGCACATTTTCATTTGTTTAGAGATAAAAATTATTTCAGTGAAGCATTTGCAGAGGCGTTGGCGCACTCGGTAAAGGAAACTGTAAACGAAGTCAGCAGAGACTGTCGCGCAGGATGTGCAACAGAATCGGAAAAAGCCGCCGAATGGTTTATAAATCGTTATCCATTGCTTGGAGGATTGGCAGCGGGATTTAAAATCATTGAAGACCAAACTTATTGCTGGCGAAATGAAATCAGAGTGGCGGCAGTCGATGTAATGAAAGGCGAAGTATATATAAATCCTGCCGCAGGCTTGAATTTTGAAGAATTAAAATTTGTGCTTGCTCATGAGTTCTTACATGCGGGATTACAACACCATGAACGCCGTCAAGGTCGAGATGCGTATCTTTGGAATGTTGCCTGTGATTTTGTAATTAACAGTTGGCTTTATGAAATGCAAATTGGAAAAATGCCGCAAGATGCTTTATATGATGAAGATTTAAAAAATATGTCGGCAGAAGAAATTTACGATAAAATTGTTAGAGACTTACGGAAGTATTCAAAATTACAAACATTAAGAGGCTGGGAAAAAGGCGATATTATCAGTGAGCCACCAAAAACTTTTAGCAATAAGCCGCAAACTTCATTGGACGATTTTTATAAAAGTGCGTTGCAAAACGGGCTTGAATATCATTTAGAAAGTAAACG
Organism: uncultured Selenomonadaceae bacterium; assembly: GCA_905234045.1. Lineage (GTDB taxonomy): Bacteria > Bacillota > Negativicutes > Selenomonadales > Selenomonadaceae > Quinella. The sequence continues at coordinate 27,080 of CAJOGS010000001.1, forward strand.
TGGGACAATACCTGCAGGATTGATAGAAGAAATTAGAGCGTTGGCGATGCCACCGATTTCGTGGGACGTGGAACTTGGAAAATGGTTTGATATATATTTTTTACCGTTGGAAAAGAAAAGAACATATTCAAGACCGAGCAGAAGGCAGGGAAGTACGCCGGATATTCCACGCCCGCGTTATGTTCATTTAGAAATTTCAGATTACAGCCGAACTTTTGGAGTAGTAATAGATACTTCCGGCTCAATGAGTGCCAAATTGATAGGCTATGCACTTGGAGCGATTGCAAGTTATTCAGCGGCTAAAGAAGTCCCCTGCGCGAGAGTCGTTTTTTGCGATGCAGATGCTTATGATGTCGGTTATTTGTCACCTGAAGATATAGCTGGACGTGTTGAAGTTAAAGGTCGTGGCGGAACGAAATTGCAACCTGCAATAGATTTGTTGATAAATGCAAAAGACTTTCCAAAGGATGCGCCAATTTTAATAATAACAGACGGTTGGATTGAAAGAGACTTAACAGTAAGAAGAGACCACGCTTTTTTAATTCCACGAGGACACAGTTTGCCGTTTCGGACACAAAGTAAAATTTTTCATTTTTCAGATTAGGAGGTTAAATTTTATGGATTCTGATTCAATGTTGGAATTGGCTTATAGTTTATTGGATGAACAAAATATTGATGAGGCAATAAAATGGTTTAAAAAATCGGCTGAATTGGGAAATAAAGATGCAATGTATGAACTTGCCGTCATTTCTCTAAAATATGAGCAGAATGAATCTGTAGCTCTGGAATGGCTGAAAAAATATAAAGACGGCGATGAATTAGAGGCAATGTCTTATTTAGCTGGTCTTTATCGTTCTGATAATCCGCAAAAATCATTTGAATTGTATAAGGAAGTTTCTGATAAAGGTGGGGATTGTAATTATGCGTTGGGTGAAATGTACCAAAAAGGGATAGGCACAGAAAAAAATCTTCAATTAGCGATTAAATATTTTGAAAAGCAAGCGCAAATTGAGAATTTTACCGATGTTAGAGACGAATACAGCAAATATGACGCAATGTTAAAAATCGCTGAAATATATATCAGCTTGAAAGATGAAAAGTCCGCGTTAGAGTGGCTGACTAGACGTAATGACGGCAATAAAATTTTTGGAATGAGTGAACTTGCACATATTTACTATGGCGATGATGAATTTGAATATGAAGATACGAATTTGATTGACAAAGCTAAAGCCCTTGAGTGGTTCAAAAAATTATATGAGCTGAAAGATTCGCATGGAGCATATTATTACGGCGAAATGTTGGAATCAAGCTCTAAAAGCAAAGCGTTGCAAATCTATGAGGAGGGAACAAAATTTGGCAGTGAGCTTTGTTTTAGAAGAGTCATTCAGCTTTATTTGGAAGACGGAAATATAATTGAAGCGGCTCGGTGGTCGGTGTAATACGTTAATGTGGCTGACAGTGGTATTTTTAACAAGGTTCATCTTACGCCATTTAAGGAATTGAAACAAATAGCGACATTTTTTACAGGAGCACCTATGGAAGAAGTGATTAATCTTTACGACGGAGACAGGAAAGTTGTAGCAGAAGAGATTTATAATTTTGCGAGAACCTGTGATAAAACTCCGATGAATCTATATGGAAAGCTGTCAATAATGTCGGTAGCGGTAGATTTAATGGGAGAGAATTGTTCGATTGGAATTATTGAACGGTTAGTCAGCCGTTATGAAGAAATTTATCGTGAAGTTAAAGATAATGGTGTGTCTGATGAGATTGAAGGCGACGAAGAGGAACTCAGGTTAAAGAAGTTATTCGGTGAGCGTGGAAAACCGTTTAAAGATGATAAAAAATCAGCAGAAAAAATTTATCATGACGCGGAATATTATAAAGCAAAAGCATTGTACTTTAAGAATAAACTTAATGCTATCTGTAGTTGATAGAAAATTTATCCAAAATAGGCGAGAATACCCTATCTTGACTGCAAAATTACAATTTTGTAGAATTACTCAAGCGGTTAGACTTTCCGTATAAAAAAGTATTTTTGAGCAACGGTCATTGAGCCGTTTTTGAGGGCGTACTAACCCTCCTGAAGCTTTGTCTCTGAAAAGTAGTACAACACACAAAAAAGTAAGCGGAAGCCCGAAAGGGCGTCCGTGTGTGAGGCTTTTGGACAGCCTTTTGAGAATAAGGGCAATTTCGGTTGCCAAACTTCTCATGAATCTCACGCCTAGCGGCGGGTAGTTCAATTAGAGTTATACTTAAGTGGCGAGGGAGATGAAATTATGGCACAGTCTACATTCAGTGTAAATATGGAATCAAACTTAAAAGACCAATTTGATTTGTTGTGCGAAGAATTTGGAATGACAGCTTCGGCGGTGATAAATAAGTTCGTTCAAACTGCAGTAAAAAATAGAAAATTTCCGCCAGAGATTACAAATATTAATGAGAAAATTACAAGAGAAAAGGCATTGCAAGCATTTTATGATTTGAGAAAGGAAGCAGAAGAAAATGGCTTGCAAGGAATGACTTTAGAGGAAATTAATCAAGAAATAGCTGAGGCACGAAAGAGCCGGAAGGTGTAACAATGAAATATTTTGCAATAATTGATACAAATATTGTGGTCTCCGCGCTTTTGTCAAATAAAAATGATAGTGCTACCGTGCAAATTATGGAAAAAGTACTCCGACAAGAAATAATTCCCGTGTATAGCAAAGAAATATTTGCAGAATATGTAAATGTTTTAAATCGTCCAAAATTCCATTTCTCAAAGAATTTGGTTGATTATATGCTTTCGGCAATAAAAAACTTTGGTATTTTGAAAGAACCGAATGAAAAAAATGAAATTATCTTGCCAGATATGAAAGATGTACCTTTCTACAGATTAGTTTTAGAGAGCGAAAACACATATTTAGTTACAGGAAATATCAAGCATTTTCCGCAAGGACAAAAAATATTAACAGCACGACAACTGTTGGATATTTTAGAAAATCAAAATTAAATCCTTTCATCCAGACTTCAATGGATAGAAAGGATTTTTTGTGCAAAAAAATGCTCATTAATGATGTTAAAATAATTACAAGAAAGTTTAATGGAGAAATTAATTATGACGCAAGAAGAACTTGATTCAAAGATAGCCGAGTTGATAGTTTTGGAAGAAAATCCACCAAGTACAGGCAATTCACATAAGCGCAAGCAGTGGGAAAAACAAAAATATTGGCGTTTATGCACGATTGGCGAGAGTTGTAAGTTTGGCAGTTTGAAAGATTATGACGAAGTTTATAATTTTTACGATAAATTTAATCATTGGATACGCCGGTTTATGACTTTAGGAACTAGTGGAAGATTGGCAGGTTTTTATTACTCAGTTGAAAGTCATCATTTTAAAAAGTGGTCACACAATAAAAAATGGTTAAGAAAATATGCACAGCATCAAGTCAGACGATACAGCGGGGAAATTGCCAACGGTAATATGTACAGGAAAATTTATGATTATGTGTGGGAATGCGATTAAAAAGGGAGGGCATCATGAACATTACAATAACAGAAATTGAAATTGGTTTTGAGAATGTTGAAGTAGTGAATATTCCGCCTGAATATATAATGGAGCTTAGAATTTGGGGAATGAAAGATTGGCGTTTAATTCATCGTAATGATGAAGAAATTGGCGGGAATAATGAACTTGTATTATTTCTCAAAAGAAAGAAGGCGGAAGGTGTTTTTATGAAGATAGACAAAGTAGCCAAAGGGAAAATAATGACCAGTGTTGCAAACTTTATAACCGGCTGTGAAAATGAACTTTTTTGGCGAATTATGCGTTATCCGGATATTGTTGACTTAAAAATAAAATATTCGGACGGCACAGAAGAAGAAATTGATGTAGATTGGGAAGACGGCAATAAAGGCGGCGAGATAAATGCCTTACAGAAAAATGCTTTTGATGACGAGGAAAATTTGGTAATTAAAATTGGCAAAATGAGGAGTTAAAAAATGTTTGGAATTGAAGAAAACAAACATCCGAAATACGGCGCAGAAATTACACGTGGTAGGCGAAGTAATGGTTGGCATCGTTCAAATGTAAGGCAACATAAACTTGAACTCAGCTTGTGCAATACTTCAAATTTTATTTGGACAACGGGAGTATTTTTTGACGAAAACAAAGATAGATTGGTTTGGTTCAGTAATTTGTGGCACAGAAGATTTTGGAGAATTATTTTTAATCGTTGAATTCGTCATATAAAAGGCATTCCAAACAATAATTTTTATCGCAAATTTTTTTATCTAGTATTAAATTGCGATAGAGTAAGTCTCGGTTATCATGGAGTGAAAAAAGCTCGTCGACAAGCAAAGGAAAAAATTATTGTCAAAAAATATCATGAGTGCCAAGTTAGAACAGCACGTTTACAATGGACGCCAATTCATGGGAAAATTTAATTTGTAGGAAACAAATTTGAAAGATTTACTGTTGAATGATAAAAATGTTCAAAAAATTACACTTTTATTATGGTAAACTTATTGAGGTTTTAAGATATTTAAAAAATTTTAAAGGAGAAATTGAAATGGTATATGTAATTCCAGACACACATCTCGGACACGAAAACATAAAAAAATATTGTAACCGTCCGGATAATTTTTTTGATTTAATTGAAAGAAATTGGAACAGCATGATTCAGCCAAATGATACTGTAATACATCTCGGCGATATTTCTTTCAAAGAAAATTTGATAGAACAACTAGCAAGTTGGAACGGGAAAAAAATTTTGGTAAGAGGCAACCATGACAAATTGCCTTATGATTTTTATCTTAATTGCGGATTTACGGCGGTTGTTGAAGAAATGGTAATGGACATAAAAAATGTGATAATTTTGTTTTCGCACCGCCCGCATTTTGGTCACGATTACGATATAAATATACACGGCCACCAACATAATTTGGCGGTTTACGACGAAAAAAGATTATATTTGCCGCTATCGATAGAGCATATAGGATATAAACCTTTGGCACTGGATGAAAATTTCATAAGCAGATTAAAGCCGTTCATTATCAATAATAAACAGCCAACTTTAAAAGAAATAATGAGCATGGGACAAGGCGCAATCGGCAAGCCTTCAGATAGAGATTTTTATGACGGATTCGGCAAAGGATTTTTTATCAAGGCGAAGGCAAAACTTGGAGAATGTTATGAACTCTTTGAAAATGCTCCGTACAATTCAGCGCAATTTAAATATAGACTTTGGCGAAATGCAGTCAGATACATTGAAGATAAAATCACGAAGCAAGAATTTTTAAACACTATAAAAAAATTTTTATAAATTGCGAGTGAACTGATGACGCCTGAAGAACTTGACGCGACTATAGCAAAAATAATCATACCGCAAGAAAAGCCGTTGAATACAGGCAATTCACATCGTCGGAAACAATGGGAAAATCGGAAGAATTGGCGACTCTGCACAATCGGACAATCTTGCAAAATTGGTTTTGCGAAATCCTGTAAATTTGCCAAACAAAAAAGAGATAAGCTGTTATATCCAAAAAATCCATTGTGTGTGAAATGCTATTGTAATTGTCTCAGTAGTATTTGGTGGTCTGGCGGAGTATATAATCATGACTGTACTTGGTACAAAAAAAGGTATGATACAAAATATCATTGGGATATTCAAAGAAAATCAGAGCATAAGTTGCGCCATTATAAAGGCGATATTATCAATGGTTCACATTACAAAAAATTATTCATACATTTTCTAGACAGATGGTAAAAAAGAAACACCAGTAACATTGTTGCATTTATCACAACAAAATTACTGGTGTTTTTGATTGCGTTAATCTTTAAATAAAATTTCGAGCATTGAAATTAATCAGAAAATTTATTTGTAATTTGGTAGACAATCAAATATAATTACCTCGTCGATAATTTGGGGAAAAATTTGCACATTGAATCCGATATAATTAGTTTATCAAAAGATTTAAAGGAGAATGTGCAATGTTAGTGAAAAACGGCTTTGAAGGAATATCCCATTTTATAAATCACCCTGAAATGCTCCCACATGTAGGCGGTAGAATTTTATTTGTTGGAGAATGTGTTAATCTTCCAGAGAAAAATTTTGAAGATACCGCTGAGTTATTTCAAAATTGGTATGAAGAGCCAACGCCTCAAGTTCTGAAAGGATTTTCTGAACAAGAATGGCGAATGGCTAAAGTTTATTTTGATGTTCGTCAAACTGTTCATAGAAACTACGACAAGTACGTTTCGGAACCGCCACAGCTTTTAGCTGAAGTTTCAAAAATGTACCACAACATAGCTGAAAAAATTTTTGCCAAATATATAAATTATCAACATATGTATTCTTGTTACGGCTATGACATGCAACATATGGAGATTATCTACGCAATGAGATCTTTAGAATATGATTTAGAACAAGATGTTCGTTCAAGATTTTTAAATTGCAGTTACTGCACATATTTTCAACGCCCCAATTTAACTTCCGGAGAATTCCAAGAAATAATGCCGGACGAAGATAAAAAATCTTTTGAAATTTTTCTTCAGATATTGAAAGTGATAGAGCCACGTTTGGTAATTGTACTGTCCAAGAAAGCATCGGAATCTATAAAAAGATTTTCAGACAGAAAATTGCCGTATAAAACATTATATTTTAATTCAGTTTTTCCGAATGAGTGGAGCGATTACGAACTGAAAAAATTTAAAACAGAAGTTGGAGCAATATTTAAAGAAAAAGCTAAATTTCATTTGAAAGATTGGATAATGGCAACAGGTGGAGTCGATGAATATTTTACAACAGCGATTTATGAAACCTTAATTGGGAATTCATTTGAAAGGTGTCATCGAAATTTAATTGATAGTTTTGATAAATTGATAGAAACAAATGCCGCAGATTTAATAGCGAAAAATCCAAATGATAAAAAGAAATCTGCGTGGTTTAATTGCTATCCGCTGAATATTGATACAAAGAAAATTTCCCCGTTATTTTTAGCAATCTGTCGCGGCGACGAGACATTAGAGACTGTATTTGAAAAAATGCTTGAACAGGCTCAGAAAATTATTACCGCATATCCTGAAGGCAATTTAGTAAAAAGAAATATTGTCCTGCTGACCGACAAATGGGACAAAAAAATTTTCAAGCGTTATAAAAATGAATTTTTCAAGTACAAGCCACTTATAAATTTTGTTTTTGGACTTGTAGAAGAATCCGAAATAAAATCTGTCGGGAGGTAATAAAAATGTTTATTGATTTACATATTCACAGCACAGAATCCGACGGCACTGACAGCCCTGAAGCGATTGTTGAAAAAATTCTCAATGAAGCCGGAATAAAAATTTTTGCATTGACTGACCACGATACAGTTTCCGGCATTGAAAAAATAGAAAAAGTTCTGCCAAGTGACATATTTTTTATTAATGGCGTGGAATTTTCGTGCAAGATTTCAGACGGCGATAAATGCCACATTTTGGCTTATTTTTACGATTCAAGCAATGAAAAATTTCAAGAAATTCTTCAAAAGGGCAATGAACTCCGCAGAAAACAATTTGATATTCGCTTGAAATATCTTAGCGAAAAATACGGTATAACTTTTTCAGAGAGCGATATTGCTGAAATGTGCAAGGCTACCATTGTCGGCAAGCCCCATATTGTCAACTTTGTCTCAACGAAATTTGGTTTGAACAAAAACACACTTTATAAAGATTTACAAAAATGTTACGTGGGCGATGCAAGACAAGACGCGGCAACTGTAATTAAAGCTATAAAAGAGGCGGGCGGAGTTGCAGTTTGGGCGCATCCGCTTGGCGGTGAAGGTGAACCGCTTTTATCTGATACTGAATTTGAAACTAGATTAAATAAATTGGTAAATATTGGGATACAAGGACTTGAATGTTATTATTCTCTTTACACTGATGAACAGGAAGATTTTCTGGCAAAAAATGCACAAAAAAATAATTTGTTAATTTCTGGCGGTAGCGATTATCACGGTACAAATAAAAATATTCAACTGTGCGAATTAGGTAGAGAATATTCTTCAAGATTTGCGGATTCATCTAAAATTATTTGGCGATTGACAATTTTGCAAAAAATTTTTGAAAAACATAAAAATCCCAGAATTAGAAAAGCTTTTGAAATTGCAAAAAAAGCACATGACGGACAAGTTGATAAAGCCGGTATTGATTATATTTATCACCCGATGACAGTTGCTTTTCAGTGTGTCGGCGATGATTCAACAATAATTGTGGCTTTATTGCATGATGTTGTTGAAGATACAAATTACATTTGGGACGATTTGCAAAAACAAATTCCGCTGAATGCAGAGGAATTGGAAGCATTAAAATTACTGACGCATGATAAATCTGTTCCGTATACAGACTATATTGAAAATATTAAAACCAGCGACTTAGCAAGAAAAGTTAAGATGTGTGACTTACACCATAATATGGATTACTCCAGATTTTTTAAAGATGTTAAGCAATGGGGAAATTCTCAGAAATTTACAGAGGCTATAGAAAGTTTGCCGGAAAATATCATTACATCCTTAAGCAAGTACGGCGACGCTTACTATCAACTCAGTATGAAATAAATAAATTTTGTGGAAAGGTGGCAGTAGTGGAAGTATTTTGTAAAAATATTTAATTTTTTGAGAGGTGATGAAATTTGGCAAATAATAACATAAAGGCAGATAAATATTCTTTGCAGGGGGAAAAATTATTCGCAACTGGTATAGGTTTGCATAATATTTTTATTATTCCAGAATTTCAACGTCCATATGTTTGGAAGAAAGAAAATTGGGAAGCCCTTTTCAATGATATAGCTTACAGTGATGATCTTGGATACTTTATTGGCTCTATTATTTGTGTCGAAGACCAATCTACAATGAAATTTAATACACAGCTCGTAATAGATGGACAGCAACGTTTGACTACAATTAGCTTGTTTTACGCGGCTATCTATAAAGTTTTAAAATCTTATGAAGATATTGTTAATCCCCTGACGTTTCAATACATTAAAAATCAATTAATTATTCCAGTGGATAATAACGGCACAGAGCGTACACGCATAGTTCCGCAAAATCAAGATAATATCAACGATTATTTGAACATATTTATTAAACATGATAAGCCCATTGATATTGGACTTGAACTCATCGACCAAAATAAACTTTATCCGTTGGACTTCAACTTAATCACGAATTTCAAAATCGATGGACGGTGTAGTCTTCCAAAGGCTTATGCCTTCTTTAAAGACCAAATCATTAAGTATTCCGGTAATGGCGATGACAAGGAAAAGGTAGAAAAAATACTTGAACTTTATAAAAAATTAAATTATGCACAACTTGTAATGATAACAACCAATTCTCTTTCGAGTGCCGGTGTTCTTTTTGAAACTTTAAATCATCGCGGACAAGCACTTACTATTACTGACCTTATTAAAAATAAACTTTATCATGCATTAGGAGATAAAAAACTTAATAATTTTCAAAAATCATTAAATGGAATGATTGACAAAATTATTTTAGAGGGTAATAGTAAAAGAAAAAAAGAGATTTCCGCCAGCGACCAAGTAAGATTTTTCCGTCACAGTTACGATGCTTTCAGAAACGATTGGATAAAAGATGTTGAAGCTGGTAAATACGATAAAAAAGTTATTCTTCCGATTGGAGAGAGTAGTCATCTGTATGACTACTACTGCAGAATGATTGAACTTGATTGTGGAAGAGTTTTCTCACAAATAGAAAAATGTGCTAAAATTTATCCTCGTATTCAAGGTAAAAAATCTGACGGGATAAATTCAAACAAATTAATTGAAGCCTATAAAGATTTAAATCAACTTGATGGTAGAACAAGTTACACGTTGCTTTTATATCTTGTCGATAAGCGTTCAATTTTGAAACTTGAAGAAAAAGATTTTGAAGACATTTGTAAATTATTGATAAGTTTCTTTGTAAGACGCAGTTTCAGCGGTGAGCCACCAGCAAATAAATTAGATGAAATTTTTAGAAACTACATTGAAGAAATTAAACAAAATAATTATCAAGGCAAAATAATTTTTGAAAAGTTGTCAGAACGGCTGAAAGAAAAATACTATTTTTATGACAAAGATGACATCAAATTCAAAATGCAACTTAATGGTGATGTTTATAACAATGCAGCTATCAGACTTGTTTTAATAAAAATTGCGGAGCATTATCTTGGAAAACAAAAACCGGCGTTCGGAAACATTAATAACGGTGTTCCCACTTGGTCGATTGAACATATTCTTCCTCAAACATTAGAACCTAAGAATAAGAAAAATCCTGATTGGACAAAATCTTGGGTAGAAATGCTTACAGGCGGTAATGGGAATTTAAGTGAAGCAGAAAAAATTCAAGAAAAAAATGTTCATAAACTCGGTAATCTTACTCTTACTGCTTTTAATCCTGAACTTAGCAATCGTCCATTTGAAGATAAAAGAGACAACGATGTTAAAGAAAAAGACGGTATGACGACAAAATATAGTAGCTATAAAAACAGTGTCGTAAATGTCGGAGATGAAAATTTAAATACATATATCTGCAAGCAGGACAAATGGACACAGGAAGAAATTGAAGCGCGTACTGAGCTCTTAATAGAAGTAATTGTAAAAAACGTTTTCAAATGGTGATAAAAAAATTTCAGCATTTGCCTTTGGCAGGTGCTATTTTTTTTGCAAAAATTTAATTGTATTCATTTAAAAACGTTTTTATTAAATAGATAAAAAATTATCTTGACAAACAAAAAAATTCATATTATACTAAAAACAGTCATTAATTGAATTGAACTGAATTGAATTGAATTGAATTGAACAAAAAGAGGTTACACAATGGGTAGAAGACAAAAACAAGAACTTGGAGACCTTCCATTATTCAAAGGTTATACAAAAACTAAACCAACAGATATGTTATTATTATCACAATACGCACGTACAATAATGGGAAATCGTTCCCAAAAGGCTATTGCAAAAATTTGGGGATATTCTGAAAGCGCAGTATCACAATTATTAAACGGAAAAACTAATTGTATTGAGCCCGATTTTTTACAATCCATATCGGACAGTATAGAGCCTGGTTGCTCCGTAACTGGAGAAAAATTGCTGGATGCTTATGGGTACACTAAAAATCCAAATGCTGAAAAAACTAATGAATCTACTGAAGAATACAAAGAAGACCGTTTGGAGATTCCATATACTCAAATTGCTGACAATGCGCGTAACGTTTTACAAAACTCACTGCTTGATAAAAAATATCCTATCTTGGAAACAACATTAAATTATCCATTAGTCAATAACATTGACAAAAAAATCATAATCGACTTTAGTATTCAGACGAAAATTTCGGAGGAACAGATTGTCGAATTAATAATAAAAATTATGCCAAACTCCATCGTGGAAGCGAAGAGCTTCTTTGAAACTTTATTTGCTGCACTTTATGTCAAAGAATCTAGCTCCATGATGATGAGATATTCAGTGGTCGTTTTCGACCGCAAAGTATTTAAAGCTTTGAAGGGGGTGTATCAAGATGTACACGTAGATGACTATATTTCTGTTATTCTTATTGATAATAAGCGTCAGGCAGTTACTGACGAATTTATTATTCCGCGTAGAAATACTCAAGACAATGTAAAGTCTATATTTGTTTAAGGAGGAAAATTTTTATGAATAAATATAATGAGGTTCCAGATGTTTATGTAGTCTTAGAATCAGAACAACCAAACTATTTCAAATTGGACAAACAGATGAAACGTAGTGCATTTATTAAAGAACATCAAGACGAATGGAGAACAATAGGACATCAGTATCGTTTTGTTCGCGAATTATTGCATTTTAGTCAAAACAGTCTTGCAAAATGTATAGGACTTAGTCCTTCAGTCATTTTTGCCTTTGAAGAGGGACAACCAATACAAAGACATCGTTTTGTAGAAGGGGCGTATCGTGCAGCTTTAACATCTATTTTCTACAGTTATAATCTTTGGAATTACGAGAAACTTATTAGACATTCATTCCCTATATTTATTTTAACAGACCTTGTAGCAAATTTATTACATCACAAAAATGTTTCGTTAAAAACTTTATCGGAATTGGTTAATTTATTTGGTTTCAAAATTAAATTTAAAGATGAATATTGGACTAATATTCTTGATGAACGTGGATACCTTTTATTTTCAGTTCACTGCGAGGAGGTAATTTAAATGTTAGACAAACGGGAATTTATTAAAGGTACAGTTATTTTTGCTAATTTGGAACGCCCAAGAATTTTTCAAAATGGCAATACTAAACATAGTGTGAGACTAGCAGTTAATAAATCTGATTCAAATACGTGCAACAAACTACAACATGCATATAGGAAAGCATTATTGGAAGGAGATACGATGTATGGAACAACAGCATTTAGCCAAAAGACCAACATAACATCACCAATCAAAGAAGGAGTGCAATACTATGGGGATAGCTACAGCAACTACTATATTTTGGATTTGAATACCAAATTACAACCACAAGTCATAGATGTAAACAAGATTTTATTACCAATTAATTGTATCAAGCCAGGTTCTTTTGTATGCGTAGCAATGAGTTTTTTCCCGTACAACGTTAATGAAAAATGTGGCATCAGCGGTAAACTACATAGTATGATGTTTATACGACAAGATAAGCCCATTGTTACTGAAATTTCAAATGCTTTGGAAGACTTCTCAAACTACGAATTAGATGAATAACTAAAAAAGTAGAGGTAGTGCGAAAGTCGTTTTCATCGCGCTACCTCGTTGGGGATAGCGATATGAAACAAACAATTTTTGACATCACAATAGATATTGAGACTTACTCAAATGTTGACTTGAAAAAATCTGGTGTTTATAGATATGCAGAATCAAGATATTTTGAAATTTTAACAATCGCGGTATCAGTAAACAATGGAAAAGTTGACACCTATGATATAGCGTCCGGCGAAGAACTACCACTTGAAATGGTGCAAGCTCTACTCGATGACAAAATTATTAAGTGTGCGCATAATGCTATATTTGAAAGAATTTGCCTCAGCGAGTGGCTAAAATGTACTTATCCTGTTTTCTGGAAACATTATGGTAGAAAATATTTAAACCCGATTTGCTGGAGATGCACGATGATTTTAGGACTTTATTACGGGTTACCAGCATCATTGAAAGATATTGGCAAAGCGTTAAATCTTCCAAACCAAAAACTTGATGAAGGGAAAAATCTTATAAAATATTTTTGTCAGCCCTGCAAACCAACATCAATTAATGGTGGCAGAACAAGAAATTTACCTTCACATAATCCTGAAAACTGGAAAATTTTCATAGAATATAATCGCCGCGACGTTGAAGTTGCTCTTGAAATAAAATCAAAACTTTCAAAATATCCGTTCCCACAAAATCTTTGGCAAGAATATGCACTCGACCAAATGATAAACGACAGCGGTATATTAATTAGCACAGATTTAGTGAACAATGCCGTTCAATTCTGCAAAAAATACACAGAAGAAATAATTGAAAAATTAAAGACATTAACCGGCGTCGATAATCCAAATTCGGTGCAACAAATGATAAAGTGGCTGGCATCTAGAGGTATCGCTACTAAATCATTGGATAAAGAATCTGTCAGTGCATTAATAGACATAGTTCCAGACAGCTTAAAAGAAGTACTAATTCTCTACCAAAAAATAAAAAAAACTTCGGTTACAAAATATGAACAAATGCTCAATGTAATAGGCTTGGACGATAGGATTAGAGGCGCGTTTCAGTTTTATGGAGCAAGTACCACCGGCAGATGGTCGGGGAGACAAGTGCAATTTCAAAATTTACCAAGAGGAAACATAACTGATTTAGAAAGTGCAAGGTCACTGTTAAAAGCCGGAGATTATGATGTTTTCAAATTTCAATATGATTCAGTTCTAGATACGTTATCGGGACTCATACGAACGGCAATAATTCCCAGTGAAGGTTTTAAATTAATTATAGCGGATTATTCGGCAATAGAAGCTCGTGTACTTGCTTTTATCGCTAACGAAAATTGGAGACTTAAAGTCTTTGCAGACGATGAAGATTTATATTGCGCCAGTGCTTCAAATATGTTTGGTGTTCCCGTAGTCAAAAATGGCGTTAATTCTCACCTCAGACAGAAGGGCAAAATTGCAGAGTTAGCACTTGGATATGGCGGGTCTGTCAGTGCATTAAAAGCAATGGGCGCAACTCAGATGGGAGTACCTGAGCAAGAACTTCAATATCTTGTTGACGTATGGCGTGCAACTAATCCAAATATCGTACAATTATGGGGCAACGTAGAAAATAAAATAAAATTCACCGTTCGTTATCATATATCATCAACAATAAATGACTTGAAATTTCGCTATCAAGATAACCTGCTGTTTATTACGTTACCTTCAGGCAGAGAATTATGCTACAGAAATCCCAAAATCGAATTTGGCAAGTTCGGACAAGAAATTATTACTTATGATGGTGACAAGTTAAATACAAGAATTGAATCTTATGGAGCGAAATTCGTTGAAAATATTGTACAGGGAATTTCAAGGGATATTCTTGCAAATGCCATGCTTAATCTTAAATCACACGGCAATATTATAGCTCATGTACACGATGAAATTATTCTTGAGTGTGATAAAACAAAAACTGTAGATAACATCTGCAAAATAATGATGATAGCACCAACTTGGATGCCTAACATCAATCTCAAGGTAGATGAATTTGAATCAACGTATTATAAAAAATAATTATGTAACAAATTGAATCAAGCAAAATGGCGGAATGCTACTCAGCTAGTACTCCGCTAAAATTTAAAGGAGGAATTTTAAAATGGGAAATTTTAAACTTTATAGGTCAAGTACCGCCGGTAACAACAAGAATGCTCTTTATCCAATAGAAACAAATGTGAGTTCACCAGATATAATGAAGGAGGTTTCAAGGTTCGACCATGTAGGTGCAAAATTTAAAAATTTTATTAGGAGTAACAATAATTTTATTGAATCTAACGTAATTATAATGGATTGCGATAACGACCATTCAGAAAATTCTAATGATTGGATGACACCGCAAAAATTACATAGGCTTTATCCGAATCTAATTTTCTTAGCTGTTAGTAGTAAAAGTAATAATATATTTAAAGGAAATTTTAAGCCAAGACCTAGACACCATTATTACTTCAGACTTAAAGATAAAATCGACGACGTTACCGAATATAGCAATATGAAAAAGTTTTTACAAGCCAAAATGCCTTTTTTCGACAAGAATGCCGTCGATAGTGCGAGATTTATATATGGAGTAGAAAACGCTTCCGTAGAAATATTTGAAGGAACAATTACCATTGATGAATTATTACAAACAAATCAAATTTTAACGTATAATCTTGATATTGAAAACGATTATGAAGGCATTCATGAAAACTTTGAACATAATAAAAATTTGATTACAGAAGGAAATCGTAACAATACAGTTTTTAATACAGCCTTTCGTGCATTCATAAGATTTGGAGATACACCAAAAGCTTATGATATTATAAAAACTGCTATTCATCAATGCTCTCCTCTCCTCGAAGAATCAGAAATAAATAGCATCATTAACAGCGCATTGAAATACTACAATGAAATTATCCAACAAAACGATTATATCTCACCAGAAAAATATAACAAATTAAAAGAAGTTGCCACAAATTTAAAGCCAAGTGATTTCTCAGACATTGGACAAGCCAAAATATTCGTTCGAGAAAATAAGGATATGTTGTTATTTACAAAAGCCACACATTATATGTTTTTTAACGGTTCATTTTGGGAAGACGGAGAAACTCAAGCCAGATATTCAGTACATACATTGACAGACCGACAATTAGATGAAGTTCAATCTAGGATACAAATACTTAGAAAGCAACTGGCAACAAATCCTAATCAAAAAGATATTATAAACAAACTTATTGACCAAGAATTGGAATATCGGAAGTTCATTTTGAAATACAGAAATACCAGCCGTATTGAGGCTACGTTAAAGGAATCCATACCTGCTTTAACTATTGATGTAAGCAAATTTGATAGCGACCCCTATTTGCTGAATATGCCGTCTGGAACTTACAATTTAAAAACTTCTGAATTACAGCCTCACTGCTCCACTGACTACATCACAAAACAAACTACAGTTGACATTTCTGATGATGGTACAGATATATGGCTTAAATGTCTAGGAACTGTTTTTCAAAATGATACAGAATTAATAAATTATGTTCAAGAAATTTTAGGATTGACATTAATCGGCGAAGTGAAGGTAGAATCGCTTATAATTTGTCAGGGAAATGGTAGCAATGGCAAGACTACTTTGTGGAACGTAATTTCAAAAGTTCTTGGTAACTACAGCGGTACAATAAGTGCTGATACTTTAACTGTAAATTGTAGAAGAAATATAAAGCCCGAATTGGCGAAATTACAAGGTAAAAGGTTAGTCATTGCTCCTGAATTGGAAGAAGGTGTACGTCTAAGCACTTCAACTTTAAAGCATATTTGTTCGAGAGATGACATTACCGCAGAGGAAAAATTCAAAGCTCCATTTTCTTTCAAACCCTCACACCAGACAGTTTTGTATACTAATCCTCTGCCTAACGTAGGCTCCATTGATGAAGGTACTTGGAGAAGAATAATTTTGATTCCATTTAATGTCAGATTTTCTGGAGATAACGAAATTAAAAACTACGAAGAGTATTTATTCAACAACGCCGGAGGCGCAATTTTAAAATGGATGGTAGAGGGAGTCAAAAAATGTATTGAACACGATTTTAAACTTACAAAACCTGCGGCAGTAATCAATGCCACTAAAAATTACAGAGAAGAAACAGATTGGCTTACTCAATTTATCGACGAATGTTGTGACATTGATATAAATGCCTCTACTCAGTCTAGCGAACTTTTTAAAAATTATAGTGGCTTTTGCGCTTCAGTCGGCGAATTTAGACGCCAACAGAAAGATTTTATCTTTGCTCTCGATTTAAAAGGTTTCCATAAAAAGAAAACAAATAAATGCAATGTTATTCAAGGCATTAAATTAAAAACCGACATAACTTTTTAACAAAAGTGTATGGAAGTGGAACGTACTTGCATTCAAATAATATACGAAACCGATTTTATTATGATGAAAAATTGTAGAGTTTATACGAAATATGCTCCACTTGGCTACACATTCCATAGAAGCAGAATATGGTTGTCCAACCAATCTTTACTTCTTAGGGGCTGTTGGTAAAATAAAAAATGAAACAACTAAAAAATTTTGATAGTTGGAATTACCTAACCTTTAGCAAATGTCTTTTACTAGGGCGTGTTGAA
>CAJOGS010000002.1 GCA_905234045.1 uncultured Selenomonadaceae bacterium
AAAAAATTTTCCGCAGTTCAATTTCACTCAAAGAAAAAGAAATGCCGCTGAAATATGATCACGAAGTTACAGAAAAAATCGGCTTGGTAAAAATGTTCCCGCTTGCCATACCGAAAGAAAAATTGCGCGGAAATATTGCGTATCTTACGGCTTGCGCGTTGGCAATTTGCGCCTATAACAATTCAAATCGCGCTGTTGTAATGTGTACTCACTACGGGCGAAACAATAATCTTGCAATGAATTCAGTAGGACTTTTTTTAAATCGTTATCCGATAATGCTTGTCAAGGAAGAAGGCGACACGCCGGAGATGCTCCTTGCCAAAGTTCATGAACAGGTTAGTTTTGCGGAGGCGCACATAAATTATCCGTATTTCAAAGGAAATCTTGAAAATCAAGAGCGACTTGTGCGCTTTATCTATCACCAAGATATAACGAAAATGGGCGACTTTGAAAAGCTGATAAAAAAATGGGCTGTCCCCGAAACTGACAGCGCGGTTGCAGACAGTCTTTTCGGCGTCAGTATTCTTGATGACAGTTCGCAAGAAAATTTTATTTTTATCGTGCGTTATGCTTGCAATGCTTACGACGAATCAAGTATGGAAAAATATCGCAAACTGTTTTACGACGCGGCGGAATATCTTGCAGGAAATTAATTATCACGAAGAAGGAAATTTTAATATGAAGTACACATATTTTAAAAAACACGAATACGACAAAAGGCAAACGGTAATTTCATTGCTGGAAAAGTCAATGAAAGAGAACAGCGAAAAAATTGCCATAGTTTATAAAGAAAGACGTATAAGTTACGGGGAATTAGATAAACTTACCGACAAAATTGCAAATTTTTTGAGAAAACAAGGCGCGGGCAAAGAAAAAGTAGTTTCGATGACAGTAGCAGCAATCGGCGCGTTAAAAGCGGGTTGCGCGTATCAGCCGTTAGATCCGTCATATCCTGATGAAAGATTGGAATTTATGGCGGAAGATTCAGAGGCAGTGGCACTGATAACAGATGAAAAACTCGGCAAAAGACTTTCAAAATTTTGCGGCGCAGTTTTAGACATAAAAAATATTGAAAACCTTGAAACGCCGCCCGCCACAGAAAATAAAATTTCGCCTGAAGATTTATTTATTTTGCTGTATACAAGCGGCTCAACGGGTATTCCAAAGGGCGTAATGTTGGAACATAAAAATCTTGTGGCGTTCATTGATTGGTACAGCCGTTATTATTCGTTAAGCAATGAAAGCCGTGTTGCGGCGTATGCTTCATTTGGATTTGATGCAAATATGATGGATACATATCCGATATTGTGCGCGGGCGGACAACTGCACATAATAAGCGAAGAAATTCGCATGGATTTTCCAAAGTTGCACAGATATTTTGAAGAAAATAAAATCACGCATGCATTTATGACAACGCAAGTCGGCAGACAATATGCCAAAATGTACCCCGAAAGTTTGTCGTTAAAATATTTATCTGCGGGCGGGGAAAAATTGGTACCGATTGAGCCGCCGCAATATAATTTTTATAACGCTTACGGTCCGACAGAATGTACAATTTTTTCTACGATTTTTAAAGTTGACAGATTATATAAAAATGTTCCGATAGGTTATCCGTTGGAAAATTTGAAATTGTATGTGGTTGACGAAAAAGGCGAACAAGTGGAAAACGGCGAAGAAGGGGAACTTTGGATTTCGGGGGCGCAAGTGGCAAGAGGATATTTTAAACGCGCCGAAAAAAATGCCGAAGTTTTTATAAAAAATCCATTTTCAGATGAAGAGGAATTTAGCCGAGTTTATCGCACGGGGGATATTGTGCGCGGTTGCGACGACGGGAAAATAGAATTTGTAGGACGTCGAGACGGACAAGTAAAGATTCGGGGTTTTAGAATTGAACTTTCAGAAATTGAGGAAGTAATTCGCCGTTTTGAAGGCGTGAAAGATGCAACGGTTGCCGCCTTTGAAAAAACTTCGGGCGGAAAATATATAGTGGCGTATGTTGTAGGCGATAAAAAAATTTCAGTCGAAGAATTGAATAAATTTATTTCAGAAAGAAAACCGCCGTATATGTTGCCGACATTTACAATTCAAATTGAAAAAATTCCTTTGAATCAAAATCAAAAAGTTGACAAAAAAAAATTGCCCGTACCCGAATATAAATCTGAAGATTATGAAGCCGCCGAAACAGAAACCGAAAAATTTATTTGCGAAAAAATGGCTCTTGCACTCGGCGCGGAAATTGTCGGCGTCAACGATGATTTCTTTAAAATAGGCGGCGATTCAATAACGACAATAATGCTGATTACAGAATGTGCAAACCCGGGTATAAATATTTCGTCGATTTATCAGTATCGAACGCCGCGTAAATTGGCGGCTTATTGCGACAGTCTCGGCGAAGTTGACACTGTGGAAGATATTCGCAGAAAAAATTTTGACGCCATGAAAAAATCTCATTCGCTTACACTTGCACACGCCGTAAATATGAAAATGCAAATGGAAGATAAAAGCGGCGTGGCTTGCAATGTCCCGCGCCTGTTTACTTTGAATGATGAAATTGATTTAAATCGAATTAAAGACGCCGTTAATAAAGTTATGGCACATCACCCCGCGCTCAGAATAAAATTTTTTGTGGACGAAAACGGCGAATACAAACAAATTTACGATGAATCACTTTTCACGCCGATTAAAATTACAAATTTGACTGATGAAGAATTTGAAACGCTGAAAAATAATTTGGTTAAGACTTTTGAATTGATTGGGAAAAATTTTTGGCGCGGCGAAATTTATAAGACACCTTCAGCTGCGTATCTGTTTTTGGATTTTCATCACATAATCAGCGACGGTTTTTCAATTCAAATAATTTTCAACGAAATTTACGCCTGCTATCAAGATTCAGAAAAAAAATTGGCGGAGGATTTTTATTTTTATCTGCTTGATGCGCCGTTACGCGCCAAAGGTACAAAAAATTATGAAGAGGCGGCGGAATATTGCAAAAAAATTTTCTTCAGTTCGGATTCATTGACGCCGAAAGAAATTTCTTTGAAACCTGATAAATTTGAAACGAAATGGACAGGCGCGGTAAAAATGTTTCCGATTTCAATACCGAAAGAAAAATTGCGCGGAAATGTTGCATATCTTACGGCTTGCGCGTTGGCAGTTTGTGAATATAACAATTCAAGCCGCGCTGTCGTTCGTTTCACTCATTACGGGCGAAATAATAATTTTGCAATGAATTCAGTAGGACTTTTCGCCGACATGTACCCGATTATGTTTGTCAAGGAAGAAGGCGACACGCCGGAAACGCTTATTGCAAAAGTACAAGCGCAGGTTAATTTTGTCGAATCACATTTGGAATTTCCATATTTTGAAAATATTGATTCTCAAAATATTGTTCGGTTCATCTATCACAAAAACATAACGGATATTGGAAAAATTGCCGAATTGATAAAAAATTCGATCGAACTTGACACAAACAACGGCGACGCTACCGACAGTCTTTTCGGTGTCAGTGTTGCCGATGAAAATTCAATGCCGAATTTGATTTTTATCGAACGTTACGCAGGTAATTGTTATACTGAAGAAAGTGAAGAAAAATTCCGCAAGCTGTTTTTTGACGCGGCGGAATATCTTGCAGGTAAATGATGAAAAAAACTTTTATTGCCAATTATATAAATCGAATGTTGCCATCAATAATCGCAGGGCAAATTATTTTGACAATTTGCACGGTAATTGACGCGGCTTTGACGGGGCAATTTTTGGGCGCGGAGGCAGTGGCGGCTGAAGGAATGGTTACGCCTGTTCTTGTGATTGTTATTGCCTTCGCCAGCATTATGTCAGCAGGAAATTCTACAATTTGCAGTAACGAATCAGGCAAAGGCAATGTTGACGAAATTAACAAAGTTTTTTCAACAACGCTTGCAGTATCGCTCGGCTTTTCTGTTGCTTTTGCGGTTACGGCGTTATTTTTTGCGTCGCCGATATGTCAAATATTGGGACTTACGCCAAGTACCGGGCTTTTCTCGGCAACAATGGATTATATGTTCGGTTATGTTCCGGTTATGCCGATAATCGCTGTAATTATGATAATTCCGGCAATTTTACAAATTGAAGGCGATAACAAAACCGTTGTAATTGCGGGAATTTTGGTTTTAGTTTTGGATATTGTTTTTGATATTTTAAATATTTTTGTCTTTGAAGGCGGAGTATTTGGAATGGCGTTGGCAACCACTTTGAGCTATTATGCGGCAGGTGTGGTTGTGCTTGTCAGTTTTTTTGGCAAAAAACGCACGATAAAATTTTCTTTAGCTTATGTGGAAATTCGGCGCGTCGGAAAAATTTTATCTTACGGGACGCCATATTTTATAAATGCGCTGTGTCTCGGCTTGACGACCGCCGCAATTAACGGGGCATTTTTACAATATGGTTCTGAAATGTACGTTGCCGCTTATACCGTTGTTGCAAGAATCGGCGAAATTCTTTTGTGTTTCGGAAACGGCATGGGCGAAATGACTGCAACTGTTTCGGGAATTGCAAACGGCGAAGAAGACCGAGAAAGTCTCAAAGAAATTCTGCAAATTATGTGCCGAAAATCTTTAGTGATTAATTCAGTGTTGATTGTCATAACGTGTATTTTTTCCGCAATGTCGGTTAAAATTTTTACAGATGATTTAACGATTATTGATTTGGCTGATTTCGGCTTGAAAGTTTTTGTTCTGCAGTTTGTTTTTCGCAGTTTAATTTTATGTTATGTAGGATATTTGCGCGGATTAAAAAAATTTATGGCGGGCAATATCATTTTAATTTTTATGGCGGTAAGTGTGGCGGCGGTTGCGTGGCTTGCGCCTTTGATATTCGGCGCAAATTCCATTTGGTACAGTTACCCTGCCGCCGCCGCGTTGAGTTTAATTTTTGTGATTTTCTTTGTAGGTTTTTCGACGAAAGAAACGCCTTTTTCATGGGACAATTTAATTTTAAAGCCTAATTCTTACGGCATATCGAAAGAAAATTTTCTGGAATGGAAAATTTTTGATATAAAAAATCTTTGCAAAAGCTGTGAAGCGGCGGCAGATTTTGTAAAAATTCACGGCGGCAGTAAACGCCAAATTTTTCTGTTGCCGCTTTTTATGGAAGAGTTGGGCAAAAATGTTTTGTCATGGGCTTTCAAAGACAAGAAGGAGCACAATCTGACAATAAAAATTATGTACACTTCAGAGGGATTTACTTTGCGTTTCAGAGATGACGGCATACAATTCGATCCTGCAGAATATTACCGAATCCATAAAGGCGAAAATCCATCAGAAAATTTCGGTATTCGCATGGTTTTTGCCATGAATCCCGAAGTAAATTATCTTAACACAATGAATTTAAATAATCTGATTATCAAATTAAAATGACGTGTTAATTTTCAGCATAATAAAAAAATCCCGAATCTTGCCGGGATTTTTTAGTGTGATAGTGTGGTAGTGTTGTAGTTTGATAGTAAATTACTATAACACTACTCAACTATCCAACTAAATATCTTTCAAAATTTTTTTAAGACTTTCAATATAAATCGGCGATTCAAAAGATTGCAAAATTTGTAAGCCGACAATTTCGCCGTATTGTAAAGCATACACCATTAAAGGGAACGAGGCGGGAATTTTTTGTTTAAACGATTTAACAAATTTTGAAACATCATCAGCCAAAACTTTTCCCATGTAGTTTGCAAAAATATCAGTTTGCGTTTTGTAATCTGAAATTATTTTCAAGCGTTCCGAATTGTCATTTGTGGTGAAAAATTTTTTTAATTTGTTTGTGAACGCCGCCAAATTTTCATAGTTGTATTGATCGGAAAAATCTTTTTTGACATTTTCAAATGTGTCGCCGGAAATTTCGCCGTTCAAAAATTGCGGTTCAAAATTCAAAAAAATATGCGGTATACCGGCATTTTGAAAAGTATTCGGCACTTGCAAAGGTATTCTGGTATTTACCGGACCTCTGACGGCGATAATTTTTTTATTTTCGGTATGAACTTTTTGAACTGCCTCAGCCAATAAAAACGATACGGCAATTTGAGCCGAGATTTCATATTTTTGGCAGAAGTCGTTAAATTTTTTTGCGGGAATTTCAATAAAATTTTCAGTAGTTTTGCCGTCAACAGAATCAATTTCAGGCGGTACAAAATGATTTTCAACCATGTAATTTTTCGGCGCGTAACCTTCAGGCAACGGCAAATTTTCCGCCATTAAATCAGCCACAAAATCAATTTCATTTGCGCCCGCGTAAAAAGTTTTTTCCTTGCCGAAATAAAAATCAAGTACCGCTTGAACAAAACAATTTATGCCAAATCCGTCCGTTAAAATGTGGCTGAAGTTAAAAATAATTTTGTCGTCGTCAAATGCCACAGAAACATAATGGCGATTGTTTTCAGCCGTTCCAAAATTTTCAAGCGTTCCCGCCCTGTGTACAAGGAGCGGCAAATTATTTTTTTGGAAGAAAATTTTTTCGTCACTGTTGGAAATTTCAAAATTCACGTAAGGACAAATTTTAACGGCTTTATTCACGGCGTCTTGAAGTCGCACGGGATTAATTTTCTCAGTCAAAATAATTTCGATTGAAGGACTCATTGAAATTTTTTTGATATTCTCTTCCTTGAGCGCAAAAAATTTGCTGTACATTGAAGAAATTGTACCCGTGTTCAGATAATTTTGGTGCGCCGCTTTTATCGCAGGGAAAATTTTTTCTTTTATTTCTTGCGCGGGCGAAAATTTTTTAACGCTGATAAAATTTTTATTTTCATCACAAAACGCCGCCAATTTTTCAGGCGTGCGATATTTATAAACGTCGGCACTTTGAATTGAAAAATTTTCACATTCGGTAACAAGTAAAATTGTTTTCAAAGAGTCGCCGCCCATTTGATAAAAATCAGCGTTGCGGCTGAATTTTTCGACGCCTAAAACTTTTGACATTTTTTCGCAAATAAATTTTTCAGTCTCAGTAACAGGCGGAAAATATTCGCAAAAAATTTTTTTAATTTTCGGCGCGGGAAAAAGTTTTCTGCTAACTTTGCCGTTTGCATTTGTCGGGAAATTTTCCAGCGTAATAAAATGGTCGGGAATCATATATTGCGGCAAAAATTTTGAAAAATTTTCACGAAGTGCGGAAATATTTTTTTCGTCGAATTTGTCGCCAATTTCAGAAATCAAACCGTAAAGTGCAATAAAAGCAAAGCCGTTATCAGAAAAACCTTTGGCAATGATATTTTTAACGCCGAGAATTTTTTTTGCAACAATTTCAATTTCAAGCGGTTCAACGCGGTTGCCGTGAATTTTAATCATATCGTCTTTTCGCCCGCCGATAATCAAATTGCCGTGTTCGTCTTTGTAACCTAAGTCGCCGCTGTGAAATATGCCGCCTTTGAAAATTTCGGCAGTTTTTTCCGGAAGATTTATATAGCCGCGAAAATACGGATTGTCAAAACAAATTTCTCCTTGTTCGCCGTTCGGTACAGGTTGCCCGTCATCATTCAAAATTGAAATTTCAGAACCGAGAAAATTTTTTCCGACAGGCGTTTTGTGGTACGGTTTATTGACGTTGAAAGCCGAGACCAAAAAAGCCGTTTCGCTCATGCCGTAATCATTTATTAAAATGACATTCGGGAAATAAATATCACTTACATTGTCGCCGCCTGTGTAAATTATTCGCATATTTGGCGGAACATTTTTAAAAAATTTCAACAACGAAGGCGAAATAAAAATTTCTGAAATTTTTTCATCGGCGATAATTTTACCGAGAGAATTAAAATCTTTTATGATTTCGTAAGACAAAATATAAAAACTGTTGCCGAAATAAAAATGCGGAATCCACCACATAAAAAAAACAACAAAATTCATCGGATAAGTGGCGGCGTGAATATAATTTTTGCCATATTCAAAATTTGGAGTCACAAAATAATTTTGAATACAAAAATTCAATTTGCCATATTCATGAAGTGCGCCTTTAGGGTTGCCGGTCGTGCCTGAAGTGTAAACTGCAAAACAAGCGTCATTCGGATTAGTTTTTTCGTAGCCGCTCAAAGTTTCGCCCGCCAACATTTCATTATAAATATTTTCGTCGATAACAATTTTGGCGTTGCAATCTTTTCTGATGTACTCAACGCGCTCGGCGGGATAATCTTTTTCAGTGATTGTACCTGCCGCACCTGCGCGCCAAATTCCAATCATGGCAACAATAATTTTGGAACCGCGCGGCAAATTTATCAAAACAAAATCTTCTTTGCCGACGTTGTGATTTTTCAAGTAAGAATAGATTTTCCCCGACAAATTCCAGAGTTCGCCATAAGTTACAGGCTCTTTTTTATGGTCAAGTGCAACCGCCAAACGATCCGAAAAATTTATGCAATTTTTTTCAAGTTGTTCAATAAACGGCATCATAAATTTATCCTCATTTCCAAATTTCAAGTGCTTTAATCAATTCGTCTAAATTTTTTTCTTTCAATTTCGCCAAGAAATAGCGAATAAATTTTACTTTTCCCGCAATTTTTTCGGCGTTTCCTTTAAATATGTTGCAAAGATCTATTAAAACGTCTATGTATCTGAAAGTGCCGTAAAATTCCACAAGTTCCAAGATTGAATTTTTTTCTTCCTGCGAATAATCCGCAAAATAACCGTTGAAAAATTTATTCCAAATAATATCAGCGTCGGCAGTCGAAAAAGCAATTAATTTGAAATAAAATTCTTCGTAAGTCATTTTGCCGTTAATGTCGTACAAATCATCAGCTACTTTCAAGTCGGTACGAGGCATAATTTGATAGATAAAATTTATATTGGCAATGTCCCAAAGAGGGTGTCCGCAACTAAATTCGTCCATGTCAATTAAAATCGGATTGCCTTCAGCCATCATAATATTTTTTGCGTGGAAATCGCCGTGAACGGCGGTATTTCTGACAGGCACGGCGTTAATATATTTTTTAATGGTTTCAATTTCTTCCGGCAACAAAAGATTTTCTACAGAATTTAATTTTGAAAGCAGCATTCTATTTCGGCTGCGAATTTCTTCTTCTTCAAAATTTGTACTTGCAAGAGTTTTTGAAAGTTCAACCATAGTGCCTATATATTCGTCAATTTTTTCGGGATTTTCTTGAATCAGTTGTGATATAAGATTAGATGTCAGCAACTCAAGAACTGCGCCGACGCCTTTTTCTGTTTCCACAATCTCAAACGGCATTATTGTCGGTATATCATGTTTAAAAGCAATTCGCATTACGTCAAGCAATTTTTTAACTTCGTACTTTGAATTAATGTTGCGAAAAACTTTAAGAATCAATTCTTCATTAATACGGTAAACTGAACCGTACATTCCCGCCCCCAACAGTTTCAAAGAATTTAAATCAACGCGGCGCATTTTTTTAAAAACCCTAATGAAATTAATCATTCCCGTAAATTCAAAAATATTGTATACGTCTTCAGAAACACCGAATACGGCAATTCGCTTATTTCTGAAATTTTTTACCAATTTAAAAATTACACGAAGTCCGAGCGATGAAATATAAGTTAAATCATTTGCATCAAGATAAATTTCTTTTGCCTCGTTAAGTTGTTCAATCGCAAATAAATTTTTTTCAAAAGCCATATAATTTTCCGTGTTGATTATTTTCGGCAAAACTATAAGTAAATCTCTATCGGAATAATAAAAATTCATTTAATAACATCCTTCAAAATATATTTTCAGTCTTTTAATTCAAATACAATATTTTTCACTTTAAACCGACTTGAAATTTATAACAACGCTTAAATTTTCCGTGATTAAAAGAATTTACAACGTTCCATCCGTGACATTGCCCGCTTGCCATAAAACTTTGGCACTTTGATAAAAGGTAAAGCGCGTAAAAATAATTTACCGTGTTATCTTCGACTACTCCCGCGTTATTTTGTTTTTCCTTCGTTTCCAATTCGCTCAAAAGTTTCATATTTTCAAAGTCTCGGACGCTGTGGCGAATTTGTGAAACGATACGAATCATTGCGCCAAATTCTTTTTTCATTCTGTCCAAAATATCTTGATCTTCAGTTGCCAAAAAAATTAATTCGTAACCGTCCGCGTCAATCCATTCACGTATCAGCGGCAACATAACATCAACTGTAGCCATTTTGCGAACGCCGCCCATTTTTGAAACGATATAATCAGTGCCGCGAATCAAAACGCCCAAAATTTTTTTGTTACCTAAAACTGTTTCTGCGTATTCTTCAATTTCGGTGCGAAATTTGTCAGTCAAAATATTTTCGTCAATTTCAATTTTAGATTTTGAAGCGCGGTAAGTCAGGCTTAGAACGGTTACATCTTGCAAATAAATTGTATTTGCGGGCGTTGAATCTTGCGGCTTGAAATCAAGATTAAAATATTTTTGCAACATTTCATCAGGATAACGAGTGCAATTTTTTTTGAGGAAAATTTTAAAGCCTTCCTGCCGAATCATTTCTTTTGCTTGCGTGTAATAAGAAAGAATCCCGCCGATTCCGACATTTGGAGCTATTGCCAATTCCAAATATTTAACAGCGGGAAAATTTAAATTTGTCATTGACTGTTTGAAAAAAATTGAATGAAACGCGGGAATTGCATTGAGCTTGTGAAAATCGCCGTCAAAATATCCAATGATGAATCCTTCGACAATTTGCAAATTTTCTTTTTCGTCAAATTCCGGAAATTTTTCAACGATATGCAAGCGCGGATTTTCTTCAAAAAAAATTTTTGCAAGCGGATTGACAAAATAAACGTCGTTATTTGTATGTTTCAAGGCAAGCCGCGCAATTACTATTGAATATTCGTTTAACGTTTGAATAAAAATATTGCGAACGTCTTTTAAAAGCGAAAGATCCAGCATATCAGTTGCATTTTCGTCGTAATTCAAATATGACGGAAAAATCTCAATGCCTTTTTTTATTTCGCGGTAATTTTCGGGGAATAAATCATTATTTTTGAAGTAAACAATATCATAATCTTTTCCGCAATCTGTGCTGACGTGATAATAAATTTCTTTTTTGCACAACGCATCATGAAAAATATTTTTGCCGTGCTTTAAAGTTATTGCCTCCCGTTCGTCTTTTGGGACAATATCAAACATGCTCAACACCCTTAAATTTTTATTGTATTTAAATTTTTGACAAACAGGCGGCGAAATTTCCACCGCCTGCTTTCACTCTAAACAAAGTAAATTTCAGAGACTTTTATAAAATTTTTCTATGAAACTTTTGATAAAAAATATTTCGCCTCGTCAACAAGTTTGTTGTACATTTCCATTGCTTCGGCGTGATGATTTTTTATATATTCCAGTGCTTGTGATTTTTCAGTTTCAGAAGTTTCGTCGGAAGTTATCGCTTTTCCCGACATTTCCAATTTTTTTGCAACGCCTGAAAGTTTTTCGCCGCCAATTTGTAACGAAGTGGATTTCAACGCATGTACAAAAATCGTGTAATTTTTCCAATCACCGCTTTCAAAAGTCTCCTGCATTTTATTTTGCTTTTCTTCCTTTAAATCGCAAAAACTCTGCAAAATTTCATAGTATATATCTTCCATTCCTGCGCTGTATGCCATGCCGACTCCGACATTTAAATTTTCGTATTCAAAAGGTTTTTCGGTTTCTTCAGCAGGCACAATTTTTTCATCAGCAACAATTTTTTCTTCAGCAGTAATTTTTTCTTCAGGAGTAATTTTTTCATCAGCAGTATTTTTTTCTTCAGAATCAATTTTTTCTTTCGGCAAATATTTTGTAAGCATTTCTTCCAAACTCTTAGGTTCAATAGGTTTGCTGAGATAATCTGTAAATCCTGCACTCAAAAACATTTCGCGCGCGCCGCTGATTGCGTTTGCAGTTAAAGCTATTATCGGCGCATTGATTGATTTATTTTCCGGCAATGTTTTCGCCATTTTCAATGTTTCCATTCCGTCTAAGCCCGGCATCATTTGATCTAAGAAAATCAAATCAAATTTTGTTTCCGAGATTTTTTTCAAGGCGTCCATACCGCTCAATGAAGTTACAACTTTAATTTTTGTTTGTTTCAATAAATTTTGAACTACGATTAAATTCATTTCGTTATCGTCAACAACTAAAATTTTTGCATTTGGTGCGATAATTGAAGGCATATATTTTGCCTGATTTTCCGCCGAATTAAGTTTGTTTGAAATTTTACCGATAGTTTCTTCACCGACAATTTTTTGAGGAATTGCAACAGAAAATGTTGAGCCTTTGCCATAAACACTTTCAACAACTATTTGCCCCTTCATCATTTGCAAAAGTTTGTACGTTATCGCAAGTCCCAAGCCGGTACCTTCGATATTTTTATTTCTTTTGAGGTCGAAACGTTGAAAATCTGTAAAAAGTTTTTTTCTGTCTTCGTCGTCAATTCCAATTCCTGTATCTTTGACGCTGATTTTTAAAATCATTAGTTCATCAGAGGCTTTTTCAAAATCTACGTTAAAAATTACTTCGCCGACTTGCGTATATTTAACCGCGTTTGTCAATAAATTTACCGCAACTTGTCTGATTCTTACGCTGTCGCCAAAAAGTTTGTTTGGAATTTTTTCATTTACATTCACTGTAAATTTTAAATTTTTCTTTTCAACGCGCTCTTTAATCATATTGACGAGATTTTTTATAACTTCGTCAAGTTTATAATTTTCTTCCACCAATTCCATTTTGCCGCTTTCAATTTTTGAAAAGTCTAAAATATCGTTGATAATCGACAAAAGATTTTCACTTGCAGAAGAAATATTTTGAGAATATTTTATTGTTCCCGCTTCGTTACTTTCGCGCAGAATCATTTCATTCATGCCGATAATGGCATTAATTGGCGTTCTAATTTCGTGCGACATATTTGCAAGAAACGCGCTTTTAGCTTGATTCGCTTGATCAGCCTCTTGCTTTTCGCGTTTAAATTCATCAGACTTTTTTGCTTTTTCGTTAATGATATGCAGATACAAAATTGCTATCACGAACAGCAACAAAATTAATGACGTTACCGCAAGTGTTATGGTGTTAAGGTGCAAAATATTTCCTGCAACGGCACTCCACGGGACATAACCAATCATTGTGCAGTTAGTTTGCGGCAAATCTGCGCCGAACAAGAAATATTTTCCCTTGTCGCCTTCATAATAAACTGCGGCGGAACGACTTAATTTTAATTTTTCCCGAAGTTTTTCAAAGCCTTCCAAAACTGTTTTGTCAGATAAAAAAGCCTTGCCTTCTTCGCCGAAATCTTTGTAAGGAACTATAACCCTGCCGCGCCTTTCCTGAATTAACAGTCTGCTGTCAGAATTATATTCGGCAAGTCCAAATAAATCTGTCAGCAACTCTTCATCATAAATCCTGTAAATTACGCCGTGAATCAAGCCGTCTTTTATGACGGGGACGGCAAATAACAATCCTATACCGTCGCAATAATCGACAACATCATTGCCGCAAGACGCCATCGGCAGGCGGAAAAAATCTTTTTTATAAAGCGATCTGCCGATAACAGATTTACCATTTGGCAAAACATAGCCGACTGAAACTTTTATATCTTCTTTTTTCAGTCCTGCCAAAATATTTGATACGGTTTCATAACTTTGATTTTCAGCCAGATAATTTGCCGCAAAACGCAATTCAGCCAGTTCTTGAGCAAATCTTTCTTCGGCAACAACCGCCATATCTGCCGTTTGTCTTGCAATACTTTGTTCCAAATTTGCATTTAATACTTGATTAATTCTGCTTTGTATTAGAAATCCTACCGCTACCATTGAAATAATCAAAAACAAAAACTGCATAAAAATTTTTTTATTCAAGGACTTCAACTCCTCTTATAAGCCAGTCAATATTTCTTAAAAGTTCCATATCGCTGATTACTTTATCTTTTGTGCAACGCAAATTTCCTTGATTGTCATAAATTTCATCAGCAAAAATAACTAAGCCGTCCATTAAATCTTTATAAGCAACGGCAATTACATTTTGCGTTTCTTCGTCAACCAAATCGGAATAATCCGAAAGTGAAATAACTTCCTGCTTAACTCCGACCCAGTGGTTTCTCATTGAAGATAATTCGTCCTTCAAATATCTTTGCAAAATATCTTTGTAGAATACGTCCCAATGACAAATAATCGAAGTCAAATAATGTTCGGAATAACCTTCAAGCAAGGCATTGTAACCGACAAAATCAATTCCAAAACTGTCTGCAACATCGCCGACTGTGGAGCCGTCTTGATGATAATTCAGGAAATCTACATTACGTTCTTTAATCAGGCGTTCGGCATTAATTTTTTCTTTTTCTGGATCTTCCCAATCGCCTGTCCACATTACAAAAATTTTTGCGTTTGGATTAACTTTTTGAACGCCGCGCGCAAAAGAATTTATACCTCTGCAAACTTCAGAATTTGGTATTGCGGCAACATAACCTATAGCATTTGTTTTTGTTCGCAATCCCGCCAATATTCCGGAAAGATAACGCCCTTGATACATTTTTGAAAAACAATTCGTTAAATTTTTTTCCTCTATTTGAATTGCCATATCAATAAAAGCAATGCTTGAATATTTCTTAATCAGCGGACGAACTTCGGGAGTATAATCAAAACTTGCCAGAAAAATAATTTTTGCGCCTTCAGCAATTAATTCTTCGACGGCTTGCGGACATTTGCCGGAGTTTTCGGGAACTTTATCACGAACCAAAAGCTCCAAATTAAATTCATCGCAAGCACTTTTAATGCCGTTGTAATGTGAAGCGTTCCAGCCTTTTTGATGAATATCGCCCAAAATTATAAATCCTACTTTGGGTTTATCTTTTTTTATTTCTGCATCAAAACCGAATATAAATAAAAGTATTATTGCCACGATAACACAACTTCCAAGAGCAAGCAAAATTTTTAATTTTTTTTCGTCGGATAAGCGCATAATTTCATCTCGAAATTTTAAAATTGTGTTATTGAACAACCTCAACACCTCTAACCAGCCAATGAATATTTCTTAAAAGTTCGTAATCTCCTACGACTTGATTTTTTTTGCAACGCAAAATTCCTTGATTGTCATAAATTTCATCATTGAAAATAAAATTTTGGTTTTCTGCCAATTCATTGCGGACATCGTCTAAAGTAATTTTCATTTTTTGATTAATCGAATCTGAAAAATTCGATAAAATAATTGCGTCTTGTTGTACGCCGATCCAATGATTTCTGATTAAAACCAATTCGCCTTTCAAATATCGTTGCAAAATATCTTTGTAAAATAAATCCCAACGACAAATTAAAGACGCCAAATAATGCTCTGAATAATTTTCCAAAACGGCATTATATCCTATAAAATCCACGCCAAATTTTTCTGCAACTCTGCCTGTGGCGTCTTCGTTCTGATGATATGTTAAAATGTCTACGCCATAATCTTTTATTAAAATTTCTGCGTGTTGTGATTCAATTTCGGGATTTTGCCAATCGTTCGTCCACATTACAAAAATTTTTGCATTCGGATTAACTCTTTGAACGCCGAGCGCAAAAGAATTTATACCGCGATTTACTTCAGAATTTGGCATTGCGGCAACGTAGCCGATTTTATTTGACTTCGTTTTCATTCCCGCAAGCACGCCGGAAAGATAACGCCCTTGATACATTCTTGCAAAACACGAAGTAAAATTTTTGGCTTTTTCCAAAGTTGACATACTTATAAAAGCTACATTCGGGTATTTATCCATAAGCGGGCGAACCTCTGTAGGATAATTGAAACTCATTAACGCAATCATTTTTGCGCCTTCTGCAATTAATTCTTCGACAGCTTGCGGACATTTTCCGGAATTTTCGGGGATATTGTCACGATAAATTAATTTCAAATTTAAATCTTCGCAGGCTTTTTTCATTCCGCTGAAATGTGATTCATTCCAACCTTTTTCTGTAACGTTGCCTGTTATAATGAAGCCGATTTTTTCTTGATTGTCTTCAGTTGCAACATCAATTCCGAATACCAGCAAAAATATTATCGTCAATACAACACAGCCGCCGAGCCCAATCAAAATTTTTAATTTGCTTTCGTCAGACAAATTTGTCATTCATCCTTTCGTTTAATTTTTATCGGTAAATTAATTTTATTTACAGATTATTATTGAATTTAGAAATTACGATTGTATTATACAAATTTAGTGTAAGTCATTCAACACATATATAAATGTAAATTTCCTCGGAGCGTCAAAAATCGGAAAGTTTTTAATATCGTTGACGAATCAAAAATCAACTTGTAAAATATTTTAAAATTTCTGTTTCTGACAGCAAAAAAATTTTGGAGTGATTTTTTTTGGGAATATTTGACAGCGATTTTGATATGGAAAATTATGTTCGGCAAAGAATACCTGAAATAGAAAATTTAAACAACAGGGAACTTTTCAAAAAAATTGTCAGCAATTCTGTTGTTGAAATTTATAAACACGTAAAAGAAGAATACGAATTACTTGAAAAAAGAGTTTTGGAACAAGCCCCTAAGGCTTTAAGCATGCCGGATTTAATTACTTGCGTAGTTCCTGCCGATAAATACGATTTAACCGATACACACCTTAAGCCAATGTTCGCCGAAGATTTGGAAGAAGTTAAAATCAATGCACAAGATATGGTTACTTCGGTAAAAGACGGCAAAGAATTTTATTTGTATACCTGCATGATAAAAGCTGATTATTTGGAGTTAAAAAAATTAATTCAAGCCGACAGAATATTTAAAGGCGTCATTGAAAATGAATACGATGAAACGCCGGCAGAATTTATTTTAAAGCCAAATGATAAATATCGTAAAAAAGCCGAAGAACTTTACAATATTGCAAAATTAAATTATCTTCCGTGGCGCAGTTTGAATCTTTCATATTTTTACAAACTTTTTGATGTCTACGTTACCAAAATTGAAAATTGGGACGAGCAACTTGAAGTAAAAAAAGTTACAATCGAATTTGACGAGTTCGGCGAAAGAATTTTACATAAACCGCTGCCTGTTTGGAATATCAACGAAGTAATTATCAAAGCAAATTCGTATCCTCAACCTGCGATTGACAGAAAATATTACGAACATTATTTATATCAGAAACAATTCATTACGGAACATAAATATTTGCTGAAACACAGCGATTTTATAATTAGAAATATTTTTTGGCGTGACGGCGATTTATACATAATTTGTGACAGCGATTTGCCCGGCGATTGGAAATTTTATGAATTTTGCCCGCCTCCTGATCCAAAAAATTATGAAAATCCATTGATGAGCAACGAACAATTTAAAAGTTTTTCTCGTGATGTAATTGAATATTTTGGGCAACGTATCAAAACGCGCACGGAAGTTGTAAGATTTTTGGATTCGTTCAAGTGCAATGAATATCTCAGTTTTGTTGATGCAAAAGTTATTTCGGCTAAACAAGATTCTGAAACTTATTCAATGGAAAAATTTATAGAGTATGAATATCGAACAGGAGACAGATTGCAGAGTTTAGAATTTTCTTTTCGCCCAAAAGACGAAAATTTTTATTTGAATCGTGATTTAATGAGTTTTCTGACTACGGCAATACAGAATTTATTTCCTGAATATAATTGCGTCGGAAAGTTGGTGTAAAACGTGAATTTTATTTGGGATATTGTCCTTCAAGCGGCGCAAGATAATTTTGGATCGCACGATATTTTTTTTAAACCTGCCGAAAAATTCAGCCCGTATTACGAACATTCTTTCAGTTGCATAAATGAAAAACACGTTGATAATCCCGAAATTGAAATAAATCCGCTCCTTAGATTTACCTCTGTATTTGAATATCTTTTACACCCTGACGTTAAAAATTTGATTTTCAGAAATCAGCAGGAATTTATTTATTTTTATTTTGATGTGGCGGTTCATATTTTGGCAGAAATTGATTTGTGTCACGGAATAACCCAACGAGAAATTTATATAAGAAAAATTCGGCGGGAACTTTTGGACGGCGTATTTGGCGAAGTGGCAAAAATCGGAATGTTGGAATTGAAACGCGATAAACAAATTGCCGTTGCAGATGAACTTTTAAAAATGATGGAGACCGGCTCCAATCTTCAATCTTTCTGCAATATTATGAAACAGATTTTTGAAGGTTGCATAATTTATCAGAATCGTTTTCACCCTCAAAGAATTTATGTTTATATCGGCAAGGAACGTGACGAACAATTAGACAAACAGTGGCAAATGATACGTGAAACTTTTTTGCCGCTTGATATTGAAGTCAAAATTTTTTGGGCTGAACATTTTGGAATACTCGGCATTGAAGCTACCATGTTATCAGATAAAATTGCAATTTTTTAGGCGGTGAAAAATTTGAATGAACAAAAATATCCTCAACTGGAAAGACTGCACATTTTGAGGACAGAGGCACTTTGCAGCATAAGGGATCGCGCTTTTGACGGCTTGCAACTTTTTTTGACAAATTACAGCGATGGAATTGTAAGCGGCTGTAAATTACATACCACGAAAACTTCAATAACTTTGGGAAAAGGAATGATTTTGCACAATAATTTTTTGTACCTGATTAACGATGAAATGTCGGTAGATTATTCGCCGACTGAAGAATATGTTATGCTGAAATTAATTTTTATTCCCGAAATTATGACTGAAAATTTTCTTCAGCGAAATGTTGAAATTACTTTGTCAAGTAATATGAATGTGGCTGACAATGAAATTGAACTTTGCAGATTTAAGTTGAAGAAAAGCGCGTTACTTCGCACGAATTACACAGATTTTTTTGACAGAGTAACAGAATTTGACACGGTAAATACTGTCAATGTTCTCTATGCCGCGCCTTTTCAAAGTACATTATCGCCGGAAATTACTTTTGACTTTGCCAAAACTGCCAAATATTTTGAATTGGATTTTGAAGACTATAATTTTTGCCAAGCCGCATTGAGCGGAAAAATTATTTCTGCCGAACAAATTGCTTTTTACATTGAACACAGATTGAAAATCGAATTGCCAAACAAAAAAAATCAAACACTTTATGATAATTTGTGTTTGATTCTGAATGAAATTATTTCGGGAAAACGTCTGGAATTTTCGACGAAAGGACGCAAGCGCAGAGAAATTTTACTCGATTAAAACTTTTTCCAAAATTATTCCGACGGGTTGCCTTCGCAGTAAACATTCAGCCGCCTCAAGATTTAAAATCCAAATATCGGCGGCGGGAAGTGTACAATGAAAAATTCGCCTGTAAGAGAGTTTTAAACCGTCCAAAATGAGTTTTTCCGGCTTGCCTTGAACAATTTTACTTTTGGGGCTTATAATCGACTCTGCGGGCAAATACGGCAACCAATACAACGGCATCGGAAAATTTTTTGCGTCAATATTTTTATAAAGTTGCACGCCTTTAAATTCCAATTCCGGCTCCAAAAATTGAAAGATACTTTGCAACCTGTCATGTATCAAAAAAGTTGGCTCAAATAAAATATCGCAGGGAGTATATTTGCCTTTGTAATACGCCACAGAATCTTCAATCTGCGAAAAAATTTTTTCATTGATAAAATACGGATATTTTGCTCTGTTAAAATTCCCGCCGTCAGTAATTATTGGCGCGTCGGGATCTTTTTTTAGAAAAAACCATTCATTTTTCATTATATAAGTCCCGGTGCCTCTTTGTGTTGTTTTTCTACTGATGTTGTTTGACCGTCAGAAGATTTAGTTGTAATCGTAATATCCTTTGAGCCGTCAGGATTTGTAACGGTAACAGTAGTTTTGGTTGAGCCGTCATCAAGTGTTTCTGTTTGGGTATCAGTCGTTGTTTTGTCCGAACGGTGTTTCCATTTTTCAACTTGAGATACGTGATCTGAAATTTCTTTTGAAAGATTACCGGCAGTCCATGCTGAACCGTCCCCCAATGTCTTTTGAACGTCTTCACTAAGTTTATCAAGATTTTTGGATACTGAATGTGCGCCTTTTGAAAATGCATTGTCTTTTCCCAAAACTTCATCGGCAATATTTGCCACGTCTTCTGTACGTTTTCCGACAGTTGAGGCAGCCTTTGAAACATCGCCCATAACTGAAGTAAATGATTGAGAGTAGTCCGGACCTTTTGCCGAAATGTCATAATTATTTTCATCAGGCGCGTCATTGGTAATAACTTTGGCTATAACCAGTGTAAAATGTCCTTCGCCGTTTTTATCAAAATTTTCTTCGTATTTGTCAACAATGGCATCTTTTAAAATAATGGCGCGAAATTGTTTGTCCTCCATATCAAAAACTGTTGCAACTACATCACGATAATATTTTGCCTTTTGGGTGTTGTCATTGGAATTTGCAAGGCTTAACGGAGTATTTGCCCATTCCCAAATTCTTGAATTGTCTTTCTTTTTCGCAACGCCTTTACCCATACCAAATAAAGTATCGGGAGATGACAAATTGCCTTTCACGGTTAAAACGTGTTTCAAGGTTTTTGAAACAATATCTTCTGCAGAACCGTTAAAGGCTTGATTAGCATTATTAACATTAATCGAAAATTTATTTTTTTTGTCAATGAAAGTTGAAAAAGTCATTTCGGTAACATTACTTGTCAATGCAACGCTTTTTTCGTTTTTAAGTTTATCGGCGTAAGTATCGCCGATTTCAAAACCGACTAAATCTGATGCCGAACTTTGCATTGCAGATATTGCGTGTGTTCCGAAACTTGTATTTCCCGTAAATTGTTTAGCCAGTGATTTGTCATTGTCAAACAAAATAAAAAGCGCGTACTTCATAAGCACCCCTCCCGTTTATTTTTCAAAACAATTTATTTTTTCAATCTGTGAAAAGTTACAATCGAAAAAATTAAGATTCAACAAATAGCAATCGGAAATTTTTAAAATTGAAAAATATTCTTCGTCAGGAATATTGTCAGCACTTGAATTGCAATTTGTAAAGTTGCAATCTTTGAAATAACATTTGAAAAAATTTCCGCCTTTAAAATTTGTGTCGATAAATTCGGTGTTGGTAAATCTGCAATTTAAAAATTTTGAGTCAACCAAATTTATTTTTGAAAATGTAAATCTGTCAAAGGTACAATTTTTAAAATAGCAGTTACGCAAATTCAAGCCGTCAAAATTTTTGTGCCGAAATATTTTTTTATTGACGGGTCTGAAAGTTGTATCTTCGTTTGCTTCCAAATTCAATAAATCAATTTCCGGCAATTCGGCAAAAATTCTTTCCTGCCAATCAAGATAAGTTCCGCAAGTTACATAAAAATTTTCAGCCTTCAATAAATCGCAAGAAATATCACGCAGAAAATATTTTGTGTAACCTGCAAAAAGATAAATTAATTTGTCCAGAGTGTCCCAAAACAAAGATTTTATTTCAACCTTAGAAATTTGGCTGCGAATATAAAATTTATCGTCCATTGCCTTTGAAATAAATTCTTGCCAATACGTCAACATAAAATCTGCGTTAAATCTTTTGCGCGCCCAACTTTCGCCGTATACCCAATCTTCGTTATAAAAATCAATTTGAAAAACAGGTTTATTTTCCATTACCGAAGTATTTAAAAATGAAATGCTGATGTACGCGCAAATTTTATTTTCTGCGGCTTGAATTTTGCAGGCGTCTGAAATTGCGGAGTCTAATTCCGACAAAAAATTTTTTCTGATTGTGTCAAGATTTTTTCTGAAAAATTTTGAGGTTTCAGTCAAAAAATTTGATTCCAAAATATTGTAGCGTTGAATTTTATAATCTTCAAAAGTTTGTATCATTTTATTCACCGACGATAATGTTACTGCCGCCCATGTCAATTTGATTACTTAAAATTTTCATATGTGATTGCCCGCTTTGCACTGCAATTTCTTTTCCGGAAACTATTTGAACTTTGCCTTTTGCGTCAAATGAAATATTTCCGTCCGCAGAAATATTTATATCCTTCGCAGAAACAATATTAATTCCCTTGTCTTTGTTCAATAAAATAAAAGTCTTCTGATGTTCTGCGATAATTTCAACGCCTTTATCAGTCAGCAAAATTTCACGTCCGCCCGGAGCTTTCAAAGATTTATTTTTCGGTTCTTTAAGCGGCGCGGTATTAATTGAACTCAATGCAAACGCCTTTGAAGTGTCAACTTCGGGAAATGAAATTCTGACGTAATCATCAACTTCAGGCATAACATACCAGCCGGAGCCGTCGGTGCTTGAATATGGCGTTGCGAAAGGATACATTGCGGTTGTTTTTGAATCAAAAGTTTTATCAATATCGACAAGATGCGCTTGAATTTTATCCTTCTCAACTTTTTTGACTTGTGCACGAAAAATTTTTCCCGCAAGATTTTTTTGAATTTCTATCGCTGTTACAAATGCACTTTTGCCGACAAGTTTATAACGTGTTCTTAAAATATTTTCAACAAAGGTAAAGTTCAAACTCTTGACGCGGTATTCTTTTTTATTTAATTTGACGGTATCGCCAATATTTAAAATCTCAAAATTTCCGACAATTTCCACAGTTTGAAAATCCTCAGCAACAATTTTTACACCTTTTGCAAGTATATCTGCATTGGCGTTAAAAATTTGAAATTGCTTATCGTCGAAATAATATGTTATGGATTGCGCCGAATCAACTGTAACAGTTTTTTTAGATTCTGGAAGTCCTATTGTCAGCAAAGGCTTTTCCGCCGTTAAATCTGTAAAAATCATCGCGCTGAAATGTGATGCCAGACGCTTTACAAATTGCCAATCTGTTTCATTAAGACGCAAAATAACTTTTTCAATTTCTTTGTCGGTAACTTTGAGCTGAATTTTTGCGTCTTTGACGGTTTTAAAAATTTCTTCGTACTTCGATTTTAAATTTTGAAAACTGCAATTTGAAACTTTCCAATCCAAAAGCCACGCCGCGTCAAATAAATTAATTCGCATTGTAAAATAATCTGTTACCTGCGTTAAAATTAAATTTGATATGTAACCCTGAAAAACTACTTTTTTGTCTATTAAAATTTTTATTTTATCTGCGTTCGCCTGCTCTAAAAATTTTTGGGCGGTTTCTTTTTTCATGATTAAATTTAAAGTGGCAGATGCATATTCATTTGCGCTGTGGTTTATGTCAACCGACAAAATTTGAATATATTCCACGCCCTCAATTTTTACATTTCGCAAAATTATATTTTCGTTTTTGTCTGCCATTGCCCCTTCTCCTTGTTCAGACAATCATATTTGTATTTTGTCAGCGAAGCGCGCTCAATTTTTTTTATTAAGCGGTTTTGTTCGTCATACTCATATTTTATTACGTCAACCCTTCCGGTTGCACTTTGAAGCGTCTGCAAGTCCCGCCATTCCCGCCTTTCAATGCAATTATCGTTAAGATCGTATTTTCTGCGAGTCAATTTAAATTTATCGCCGATTTTATTTCTTGTTTCGATAAGCCGCCCGCCAAAATCAAAAATTTCAATGTCAGATTTCTCAATTTGTTTTTCCGGTCGGTAAACATCGGCAAAAATTTTTGTATCGCCGATAATTTCATTCATTGCATTATGTGCAAAAAAAATTTCTCCGATTTCCGTTCGCATTGTCAAAATTCGGTATGCCTTATCATAAACGTAACTGAATTTGTAACCGCAAGGAGTTTTTTCCAAACTTGGCACGGGCGATTTTTCATCATAAGCATAATTTGTTATTTGACCGTTAATATTGTGAATTAAAATTCTTCCCGCAATATCGCGTTCAAAAATTTCTTGTCTCCAATCTTTTACATTGAGTTTCACGGATTTTTGAATCAGCAAATTTTTTGTGGAGTATTTATAAATTATTTCCCGCCCCTTGCTGTCAAAAAATTTTATCAAATTGCCGTTGGAATCGTATTCATAATTTTTTGTTAAGCCGTCAGGCAATACCTCTTGCGTTAAAAGATTTTTATTGTAGGTAAAAAAATTTTCCGCGCCTTGACAATCACGCTTATAAATTAAATTTCTGTATTCGTCGTAGTCAAAATTTTCCTCAGTATTATCGGGATAAATAATTTTTGTGATTAACTTTTTGCGATTGTAAATGTAAGAAATTTTTTCGTCTTCAATCATTCGCCAATTTTGATCATCATAAAAAAAAATGTGCGAATTAAATTTTGTGATTCTGTGAAGTTCATCGTATTCATTGCAAAAAATAATTTTGCCGTTGCGCCCGATACATTCAATCAAATTTTTTTCTTCGTCGTAGCGGTAATTTATTTTAGTGCCGTCGGGATAAATAACACGAATCAATAAATTTTCGGCGTATTCGTATTTTGTAACGCGCTCCAATTCATCTTTGACCAAAATTAAATTGTCGTCTTCGTACACAAAAAAAATTTTTCTCAGTGTTGCAAGCGTTAAAAATTTCGGCTGATTCAAAATATTAAATTTCCATTCGCCCTTCAATGAATTGTATTCCCGCACTATCAAAAAATCTTTCAAAATATCTGACTGAACATAATCAATTATTTTTATTGAAAAATTCCCCGTCGCATAATTAATTTTAGTTTCATGAATAGCTAATTCCGGCAGGTGTTTTATTTCAATCATTATTTTCACCTTGACTTTTTGGACTTCTTGGAATTTTTCTTTTGCTTTAAGAAATCTGAATAATCGGAGTATAATTTACTTTTTTTCAAATCTTTGTCAACGCCGTTGCCTTTTGCGTAAGCATCGCTTAAAAGTTGCAATGCAAGTTGCTCTTGTCCGGCGCGTTTCAAATAATCTATCGCCATTTCGTAATTTTGTGCAACGCCGCGCCCCGTGTAATATGCCGAACCTAAATAGGCAAGGGACAAGCTGTCATTTTCCGACGCGCCCAATTCCGCCCAACGAATTGCATCGCTTTCAGTAGCTTCGGCATAATCTTTCAAATGTGCATGATACGCCGCCAAGCCGTACATTCTCGGTAACGGAACTTTTTTTTTGCCGTATTCACTCGGTATAAAATTTTCAAGCAAATGTTTATTTTTTTTGGCAATTTGTTCCCGCAATTCATCAGATTTTTTGTAACTTGTTTTGACGCGTTCGCCTTTTCTGTAAGCATACGACAAAATTATTTGCGCCTGTATATCGCCGTTTTCTGACCATTCCATTACTTTTTGAAAGTTTGCATTTCCTGCGGCTTTCAATATTTGTTTGGCGCGTTTTTTGTCAAGTTTAGCCTCTTTTTTGGCGGCTTTTTCTTCTTCGCTTTTTGCAAATACCGTGCCGCCAAAAAAATTTGTCGTAAATATTAACGTCAATAATAAAATAAAAAATTTTTTCATCATTTCAACCCGTCAAAGAAATTTTTTACCCATGTATCATTTTCAAAACTGAAAAATTTTTCGTAGCCTACAAACAATGTTTCTGACTGACGATAAACCGGAACAACTATAAAGCCCCAATCCTGCGCCTCAACTCTTACAAAAAATTTTACCTCTCCATTAACAATGGTGTCGGTTTCAGATTGCGGAATGTCATTGCCGAAAAGTTTTAAAATTTCTTCCTGCTTGTAGGATTCAAATTCTTCAAGCGAACATTCGTAAATTATTTCTTGCCGCAAATTTTTTTCACTGTCATTTAAATAAAGCGTCAAAGTTAAATCTTCAATATTTCTGGAAATAACGCCTTTAAAAATTTTCTTCGTGCCGTCAATTAAATCCACTTCATCGCCGGAATGTGTAAAACCTGTAACGATATACGGCAAATGCGGCGGACGATTTTTTATTTTTATATCGGCGTAACCAAATTTTTTATCGCGCAAATATTTTAAAGCTCCGTCGATACACGACATTTTTAAATCGTTTTTATTTTCCATTACGCCCGGTTTTGGTTTTGATTTTATCAATTTGCCCGGTACAAATTCTTTCAGCGCGGTTTTAAATAAATTTACCTTGCAAGATTGTCCGCTCAATTTTATCAAGCTGTAATTTTCAAGTTCGCCGCTTTCATAAATCGGATTGAACAGCTGACGAATAATATTATAAATGTCAGGATTCAATATCGGCTCAATTTCAAAAATGTTGAAAGATATGTCAGGCAAATCATAGATAAAAGTTAAGCCTTCAGAATTTTTTATCGCAATTCGCCATTTGTTCAGCGGAAGTATAATTGTATCTTCAAAAATTTGTTCGTATTGTCGATTAATTTCCCAATTTCTGTCAGGCTTGTAATGGTTGCTTTCTACTGACAACAAAATTCTGAGTACGCCATAATTTTTAAAAAATTCCTGCTTGATTCTGTCAGCCATTGAGAACAGAAAATAATAATTGTTGCGGACTCTCAAATATTCGTTGCGGTTTTTTGTCTCCCAATCTTTAAAGCGTGTCGGCAAAATTTCTTCAGCTTGCAAATATGCATTTTCAAAATCTTTGTAAATTTCGGTTGCGCCGTTTTCGTCAATAAATCTGTAAACGTCCAAATAAAAATTTTTCAGCAAAGTTTTCAATTTTGGTATCGCCTTAGCCTTGAGAAAAGTTTGATCGTCAAACGCATCTTTTTCCCCGTAAAATTCACGTTGCGCCCTTATTAAATTATCACGCTCCAAATATTTCTTGCAAAGTGTTTCAACAATTTTCAACTTCAACATCTGCAAAATTTTATATGTCAGATTGTTTCCGCCGAAATTTGTATTGCCGTTTTCGTAGCCGGTTTCAATATCTATTGCGTAAGAAACGCGCTTGTTGTCAACTTGAAAAGTACAGGAAGAAATATCTGTGGTACCGCCGCCGCAGTCAATGACTAACGCGCTGTACTTTTGGCGATTGCGAATACTTTTACTTTCAATCAGTTCGCTTATCGTGTTATAGAGAACGGCAACACTTTCATCAATCATATCTTTTTTTTCAACGGCGTATTCAGGCAAAATTTCTTGAAACAAATATTGAAATTTTCCCTGTTGCTTAACCGGCGCGGAAATATGTACTTGTTTTATCCGACCTTTCACATAATCTTCAAGACTGCGTATAATGTACAAAAAAAATTCCCGCAAAATGTATTTTCGCTTAACAAAGACACGCCGCCCCAAATTGTCTGTCAGCTCTTCTTCTTTTTCGTAATCCGCCGTCCAGCGTTTCACATCGTACAAAATTGTAAAATTTTCTTCCATGTAATCCGCCAAATTTAAAGCGTCATAACCGAAAATATATTTTGGATTTTCGGGATTTTCCAGAGACAAAACGCCTATAACCGTCGGGATTAAATTTACTTCTTCGCCGTCGTTGTCATAAAAAATTGCGTGCTTAATTTTTTCGCCGTTAAATTTCGCTATGGGCGTTTTTTCTTGAAAATCTAAAATGCCGGCAGTGGTTGACGAAGTGCCGAAATCTATTGCAATGGGCATTTTTAAAATTTTCGGCTCATTTACTTTAAAATTTAAAAGTTGCAGACAATACGCCGGAATATTATTTGGAATAATTTCTATATCGCCTTGATAATAATGAAAAAATTGTTCGGAATATGTGCGCTCCATGAAAACCAATACATAATTTTTTATTCTTGATTCACGGCAGGGAAATTCCCTGTTCTTGCGAAGGTACAAAAATTTTTTAT
Source organism: uncultured Selenomonadaceae bacterium (assembly GCA_905234045.1). GTDB lineage: Bacteria > Bacillota > Negativicutes > Selenomonadales > Selenomonadaceae > Quinella. Next base: position 27,439 of record CAJOGS010000002.1, read on the forward strand.
CGTTCTTTTTTTCCGTGACATTAAAGACGCAACATAATTTTTTTTCGCTGTCAATCAAAAAAGCATTTGTACCGACAATTTCTTCAAAATAATCTACAGTTATTTTGTCAAAAAAATCTACCGCCAAGCCTTGCCAAATATTTATTCCGGCAGTGCAATTCAATCTGTTTTCTTGCGGCTGAAAATTCATATTTTCAAAAAGTTTTTCCAATCGCTGATAATCATCAGCACGAAATTCACTTATAAAAAGAGATTTAACTGCACCGCGATAACGTAAAATCATTCTAATCAAAAGTTCTTTGTTCAAACGATTTACAACAGCTGAAATGATTTTTTCCCGCCTTGCAATTTCCTGCAACTGATAGACGGACATTTTAACTAAATCTTGCTCGTAATATTTTTTTTGTTCCATACTATCTCAACGCCTCTGCAATCGCCGCATCTACTGCAATTTGTTGCAATAGAATATCCATTTCATCAGCTTTATTTTTCATTCCGAGTGCCAAATACATTTCTTTAGCTTGATTCGCCGCTTCTGTTGCGCGTACAAAATTTTTATCCGTGTAATGATATTGCGCCGACATTGCCGCCGCTTCAGCCTGAAATTTTTTATCATTAGTCTCTGAATATTTTTCAGAGGCTAAATCACATTTCTTTTGAACAATGGCGGCGATTTTTTCTTCTTTCAGATCGTATAAACCTTCAATGGCGAGCATATAATACATTTGCGCCGTTAAATAGTCTTTTTCGTCAAAAGATTTATCGCCCAACTTTTCAAAGTCGGTTGACGCTTTTCGCAATTCTTTCAAAGAATCCTCTGTAACTTTTTCTTCCAAAAGTTTCTTTTCTTTTGCATCTGAAATTTGATTAAGCGCGTTACTTGTAATTTGTCGGTCGGCAGGATTATCAGATAAATTTCTTGCATTCATATAAGCCGCTTGCGCTCCTTCCAAATCGCCGGCGGCTAATAATTCATCGCCTTTTTTAAGTGCGTCTGAAATGGCAACTTGTTTTTTGTCGTTCAAAACTTTTTCTTTTTCTCCTTGTAATTGCGCCTTTTTATCGTAAATATTTGCAATACCTTGAGTGGCTCTTTGTTGCCCCGAAACATCTTTCAATAATTCGGCACGTTCCCGCGCTTTCAAATACATTCCTTCGGCTTCATCAAAATTATTATTGGAAAAAGCATGATCGCCGAGCATAATAAATTCGTCCATACTGATATAATTTTGAATGGCGTTCATTCGTTGGAAAATGTAATCATAAACTTTTTTGCTTGACACTTCAGAATTTTTTAAAGCGTTTTTGAAGGCAATATATGAGGCGTTGTAATGTTCATTAAAAAATAAATCATCGCCGCGAATAATTTCATCAATGAGAATCAAATATGCTTGCAAATCGCCTTCTTTTTGTTTCTCGTCCAAAGACTTTGCCAATTTTAATGCCTCTTGCCCGGTTTCTTGAGCACGAACAAAACTGGCAGCATCCATATAAGTAAGAGTTGAATTAATTAATTTGTCCAGTGTTTCAACCTTGTTTTTATGCCACGAATGAAATAAATAAGCAATTATCGCAATTACAATTATTACAATTGTAGTTATGACTGCAATTTTGATGTACAAAAGGCGTTTATGTTCACGTTCGGGATCTCGAAATGCTTTATTTACAAAAATTGCGGCGACGGTATAACTTTTTAAATCTTTAGGCTGTCTTGAAAGTAAAACATCTTCCAAAAGGTCTATCGATTCTTGCGGCTCGTCAGATGCTTCAGAAAAAATTTCATCTATTTCTTGAGAGTCTACATTTTCCCAAATTCCTTGAGAATACAACGCTATAATGTCTGTATCTTCCAATTTTTCAACCTTTGATATAAAGGGGTCGAAAAAATCTTTTTTGCCGAGATACGTGTATAAATTATGGCGTTCTTCGTGCTTGTCAAGCAAAGTTTCATTTTCGCCTTTTTCGATTAAATCATTGGCAAGCGACATATCTTTTGAATTAAGAAATAATCTGCCCTTCCTGTACATGCGAAGACGCACATTGCCCGCCGATACATAACGAAATTTTTCATAGTCGGTAACAACCATTATAACTGACGCTTTCAATCTGTGATTGTGCGCAGAATTATACAAGCGTTCATTTGTTTCTTTCATATACTGAAAAAGCGTGGATCTTGTCATTGAAGGCTTTTCTTCAAAACTTAAAATTAAATGTTCCACAGCTTCTTTTGCCGCAACCGAACTTTCAAAATCCGTTATACCGCTTGCCAAAACGTAGCAAGCATAATTGTCATATTCAACAAATGCAAAATAATCGTTGTTTTTAAGTTTCGCTCCGGCTTCCGATACAAATGCTGTCTTAAAAATGCTGTTGGATTTTCTCATATTCTGGCCTCATTTTTTCCGACAAATTAAAACTGTCGCATTGTCTTTGTAAACCATTGGCGAATTTTTAACCATCTTTACAATATTATCTGCCACATCTTGTACCGAAGAAAATTTTTCCAACGCCTGTTCAATGTCTACCCAACGAACAACATTAAAAATGCCTTCGCTCATCATTACAACAATATCATCGTCATCAAGTAAAAGCGGTTTATCAAAAATTTCTATTTCTTGAAAACTGTCTTGTCCAAGTATATTGTAACGTCGGTGTTCATTCAACAATGCAAGCGTATCTTGTTTTGAAATTTTTCCTTCGTTGTAGGCGTGTCTGGCAAGTACATCTACAGTTTGACCTTCTGAAACAGGAATTAAATCGCCGTGTCGAAAAATGGCTACTCTGATATTTCCGACCAATGTATAAAATAATTGTGAATCACTTATTATGACGGCGGCTATTGAACTTTCGCCTTGTCTTTCCTCCAAAGTGTTAATAATTTTTTTATTGGCGGCATTTGCGGCGCGTTTAAAAAAATATTGCGGTTGTAAGGCGGCTTTTTCTGTTTCAAATAATTCTCTGAATGTGTCAACCGCCAATTTTGCCGCAATATTTCCGTTTTCATGCAGACCGTCAGCCAATAACATCAGCAAGTCGTTGTTACTTTTTTTAACTGCGAAATAATCTTGTTGTACTTCACGAGTGCCCAAAGTTGTTGCCGCGCCGAGTTCGTAATCAGTTTGGATAAATTTTTCTTTATGCAATTCGTGAATTCTCAAAATGTGCAAGACTACCATTGCCAAGAATAAAATTGCAGAAATTAAAACGTCTGCCATTAATTTGATTCCTTTCCAAACTGCAAATATTTTTTATCGTCAGGAGTCGGAACATCTTCCCAGCGAAAATGATCTCCGCAAAAAGGTATAAACAAAAATTTACTGTTGCCGAGTTCGATAACATCGTAAACACTTAAAACCGTCGGCGAATATAATGCCGTGTCATTGTGATAGACTAAGCCGTTTGAATCGCCCGGCAATAAAACTGTTTCATGTCTTTTGGGATCGTAAACTATAACCGCGTGATTGCGTCTGGAAATTTTATTGTCTCCCAAAATTTGTATGTCCATATCGTCGGCGCGTCCCACAAAATTTTTGCCTTCGTGAATTTTATAATCTTTGCCCTTGCGCGGCCCTTCAATGCAAACAATCCAGCCGCAAACCGGATGAATTTCAATCATTAAAAGCGCGTCTATTGCATCGTCGTCCATTTTCGGGACTTCTTTTTTTTCGGGCGTGGCAGTTTCAAGGTTGCAATACGGACAAATTGTGCCGTATCTGCGTGAACTGAAAAGATGTCCGTTTTGACAGCGAATTAAACCATTCATAAAAAACCTTCCCTAGTCGGCAACTTTTAATTGACAGTTGCCGATTAAAATAATATCTCCAAAATCTAATTTACAGGGCTCTTTTGCACTCAATTTGTATGATTTTTTTTCACCGAATTTTTTTATTGAAATTCCGTTGCGGCTGTCAAGGTCTTCGACGTACCAATTACCGTTGGCATAATTTAATATTGCATGCTCCACTTCAACCGTTGCCGCGTAGGAACTTTGGCTTAAATCTATGTCAACAAAATTTTCTCCGATATCCTTGCCGATCAGCATTGAAACTTTTCCATAAAGATCCCAATTTTTTACGGGATTTCCATTTTCATCAATCAAAAAAATTTGTTGAATACGTCTGAAGGATTCATTTGTTTCAGTTTTTTCGGAACTGTATAAAATCCAAGCCGAATGAAAAAAAACGCCCACACCAAAAGCAGCGAGCAAAATTTTTAACGTAAAATTAAATTCGCCGGTGTAGACGCTAAGTACAAAAAGCACTGAAATTATTCCAATCAGAGTTGTATATAAATTATATCTTGACATTATTTACTTTTTGAACCCCATGAACTTTTCAAAAAAATCTGTTGTATCGAGAGGATTTTTTGGGCGTTTATCTTTAGAAAATGTATTGAGCTTGTCTTCGTTTGTAACTTCGTGATTTTTGGGATTAAAGCCGAAGAAACTTTCAAAACTGCTGTGAATATTTTCAAAATCCACTTTGCCTGATGAAGTATTTGTACTTGTGCGCTTGGTTTTTGGCGTTGCCGTTTCGTGCGCAGATTTTTTTTGACCTTGATTTTTTGATTCGGCGTCAAGTTTTTTGTTGTAGTCGATACGTTTAACTTCATCTGACAGCGTATCATACGCAACATTAATTTCACGCATTTTTCGTTCGGCAGTTTTGGGATCATCACGATTTAAATCGGGATGCCATTTTTTCGCAAGCCTTTTATACGCCTTCTTCAAATCTTTTGGCGTAACATCTTTGTCAACGCCCAGTATTTCATAATAGTTCATTATTGAAAGCCGCCTGTAACTTTAACATCAGCCAATTTATTTTTCATCTGCTTAATTACAAGAGTAAATTCTCCGACGCCTTCGTCATTTTCAAAATCCTCATGATAATCGACAATAAAGGCGTTCGGCAATTCGTATTGACGGGTAGTTATGCCGCCGGAATTTACTTTAACCTTTACACTGCGATAAGCCTCTTTTTTCTCTGCAGGAACAATCGACCATTCCATAAGTTTTGCAGTGCTGTCAGCCGCATTTCCCGCTTGTGAAGTATCAGGCAAAATCTTGCCTTTAATAATCATTGTAACGCCGACATCTTTTGTGCGGGCGCGACTGTCTTGAGGAATTTCAACTTTAAAAATAATTTGCCGCGTGCTTTCTTCTTCCAAATTAATTTCGGGATCAGCCGTGCTAAAAAGTAACGCCATATCAATTCACCGCCTTTACGCTTCAAAATTGCCTTTCAATTCAACTTTTGCCGTCAAATCTTTTTTCTGTTTGACTAAGAGGGTAAATGTGCCGACTCCCTCATCGTCATTCAAATCTTCGGCATAGTCCATAACAAATGCATTTGGATATTTGTACTGTCTTACAATCTGCCCGCCGTTTACAACTTGAATTTGAACTTCACGGTAGCAATCAGATTTATCCGAAGGCATTAACGCCCAATTCGCCAATTCAACTGTGCTGTCTTCAACTGCTGCGCCGAGTGAAAAATTAATTCTGCCGACGATTTTTAAAATTACTCCCAAATCTGTTGAACGCGCATTTGATGCATCCGGCGTATCAGAAATAAAATTCACCGCAGTAATAACGCCTTCATCAAATTCAACGTTTTTGCCGCCTGTAATTTTGCAACGAAAACCCATAATGCAAAACCTCCTTTAAAAAATTTTTTATACGTTTTTATTAAATTTTTATACGTGTTTATTTGAAGTTGTACGATTGGTTTCAATTTCAAGATTTTTAATGTTGCCGTTAAATGTGATATTCAATGTGCAAATGCCGTTTTCTTCGTCAATGGTGTAGTCAAGCGCATCGCCCGTGCCGATAATTGCATTGAGTTTTTCGCGTTTATCAAGCCACTTGCTGGACTGAGAATTTGGATTGGTACTGAAAAAACGAACAATTTTGTCCTGTTTGAAATCGCCCGACATATTACGCAAAATTCTTTCAATGTAAGTTGTTACCTGCGTTTTATAAATCGGCTCGTAAACGCCGTTATCTTCGTCGTAAAGCAAATTACGAGTTTTATAAATCATAATATTTGTAATTGGCAAGCCGTTATACTGAGCATTTTCAGAGGAGAAAACAAAGCCGAAACATTTTTTGTTAATTTCCTGCTTGATTGGATTGGTAAAGCCGGTAATTTCTTTTGCAAGCGTGGTATAAACCATGAGAGAATTATCATCAGCCTCAAGATCGAAACGTACGCCCGGCAATTCGTTATCAATGTTACGGCGGAAAATCATCTTCAAATATTCAGGGTCCTGATAAGTGGCAACAATACCCGCTGCAACATACGCCGCGCCGACATATACGCCGTCTATCCAAAGTTTCATAATATCTTGTTTTGCACTTGAAACCTCTGCAAGATTATTTTCGTTCAAAGTCATCTTTGTATCAAGGATAACGCCGGATTTATCTTTCGGAATAATTGTGAAGTTCGGGAAACAAGGAATTGCAAATTCACTGAAAGATTTTGAAGTAAGCGGGAGAGTCTTATCAATGTATTTTTCAATGCCTTCAGTTGCCATTGCGTTAAAAGTATTCTTTTCTGAAGATGCAAAACTAAAGAAACATTGTACGCGGAAATCTTTCAGTACGTCCAAAATTCTTGTAAGCGATTCAATAGTATTGACATCGTTGTTTATGACTTCGGCATTGCCTTTAAATCTTTGACGAGTCAATTTAGTTTTTGCGCCCGCGTCAAATGCAACGTTCGGGAAAATTGCATACCAAATTGTATGATCAAAATTATTTTTGCCGTTAACAGTGTTCAAATATGTAATAAGGCGCGGAATGTTCGGAGTTTTGATAATCATTTCATTGCTGATATTTGTTATAAGCAAAGTAGGTTTCATGCCGCGCAATTTTGAAGGATACTGTTCAAAAAATAATTTTACGCCAAGAATTTTTTCAATCAGCGGCTTAACAGTTTTAATGAAATCGTCTTTTGATTCTTTGTAGAATTGCAGATAGTTATTATAGTTTTCAATTTCCTTTGAAACGTCAATTTCACTGACCATAGTTGAAGGGAGCGGGCAAAATGTTCTTGTTACCAATGCTTTTACATAGTCATTGTGATCTTCGTTCAGTGCCTCGTAATCTTCGCCGATAACTTCAATCAAGCCTTCGTTAACTTTATCGTCCAAAGTTACAAGCGCGGTTGATTCTTCTTTCTTTGGAGCCTCGATAACTTTTAATTCGCCTTCTTCGCCCATAGTAAGGACACCAAGCGCAAGCGGTGTGCCGTCTGAACCGCCGCCGCCGGAAGTCAAAAGCAGACGTGTTTTTATATCTTCAATCGCCAAAGGCAACATTGCCATTACATTATTGTAATTTGTGCTTGCCTCTTCCATCATTACATTAAGTTTATCGCCGATGTCCAATTTTTTCGGGTCGTCATCTTCAAGTTGTACGTACTGCGAATAAACATAACGCAATTCTTTACGATTCTGTTTAATGTCTTCAATAATTTTGTGCGGAGAAATTAAATCTGTAAGGTTTTCAAATTTAAAATCAACATTCAATAAACCCTGTGAGCGTTTGGCATCAACCAAAGTAAACAACATTTTCAAAAAGTCGTTTTGCATATTCAAATGAATTTCTGTCAAAAGGTCGTCGGGAATTGATTCAGGTTTTTTGAGCGTATACATAACCTTTTGATTGTTTGCATTGTAGAAAGAATATACAACAGGATCAAACTTTTCGATAAATTCATCGAAACTTTTTACACAGAGGTTTTCCAAAATTTCTTGAACTTTTTCATCAGATAAGCTGTCAAATCCTTTAACGTCTCCTATAAGAGTCAGCAAATCTAATTTTTCGGGATTAATCTCTTCAAAAAGCATCGTGCCATTCGTCTGATTAATAATTTTTGCCATTCGATAAACCTCACTTTCAAATTTATCACTAAATTTATATTATTCTAACATTTTAAAATTTTTTTTACAACTTCCAATTTAGGCTTACGGTCAATTTGTTTTACATTTAGTTATATTCAAAAAAAATTATTTTATGACAAAATTTTTTGAAAAAATTTTTTTAAATCAGCAATTTATTTGATAAATCAAGGAAAATAATTTATACTTACCATACATTATGAAATATAAATGTAAATATGATAAAGGAGGAGCCATATGAAAAAAATGAAAAAAATAAATAAAATGATACTTTCGGCACTTATTCCAATATTTATTTGTTCGCCTGTGTCAGCAGAGCGCATTGATATGACGCTTGACGAAGGCGTTAAACTAGCACTTGAACGCAGTTATTCTATTGAAGAAAGCGCGGCAGATTTAGACAGTGCTTATTGGCGTTTAAGAGAGACGCGCCGAAATACCGGATTAAATTTCAGCTGGTCAACATCTGCAAACGCCGTTGGAGGTAAGGCTTACAACGGTTGGGGACACAGGGAATTTTCTAACCAATTATCAGCCACAATGCCGATTTATACCGGCGGAAAGTCTACAAATGATATTAAATCTGCCAGATTGGGACTTTCGGGGGCTGAACTCATTTTGGAACGCACAAAACAAGAAGTGCGTTATGCCATTGCCGCAGACTACTACAACATTTTGAAATGTAGAAATCAAATTGATGTTTATCGTGAATCTTTAAGAAATTTACAGGCTCATCTTGATAACGTAAAAATCAAAGTGCTTGCGGGAACTGTTGCTGAGAAAGATATTCTCAGTTCAGAAGTTTCATTGGCGCACGGCAAACAAAATTTGGTAACGGCGATAAATGATTATAATGTTGCGGTTGCCACATTCAACAAAGATGTCGGACTTCCTACCGAAACCGAAACAGTTGCCAGTGAATCTTTGGAGTATAAAAACTACCATTTAGATTTAAATGAATGTGAAGAATATGCTTTGCTTTATCGCCCCGATCTTTTTCAAAAGGAATATGCATTGCTCCAAAGTAAAGCAGAAGTGGAATCTGCAAAGGCAGGGACGCGCCCTCAAGTAGACGCATCAGCCAGTAAAACTTTTGCGGGCGACGCGCCTTTCAAGTCCAATCAAGATAATTCAGACAGTTGGAAAGTCGGAATTTCGGCAAATTGGAATATTTTTGACAATCAAGTTACAAAAGCTCAGGTAAATCAAAGAAAAGCCGCCGTTCGTCGCGCCGAAGCCGAATTAAACGACAAAATTAATGATGTAAAATTAGAAGTTCGCACGGCGTTTTTAAATCTTCAAGCGGCTGAGGAAAATATTCAAACAATGAAAGAAGCACTTGCACAAGCTGACGAAGATTACAGAATCGAAATAGTAAGCTATGAAGCGGGCGTTGCAACTAACCTTGAAGTTATGGATGCAGAAGAAAAACTTGTCTCTGCGAAGTCAGATTACAACAGCGCACTTTATAACTACAATACCGCCAAAGCAAGCCTTGATAAAGCTATGGGCATTCCAATCGACTTAGATATTGTGCCTTACAGAACTGAAATTGAAGAGAATGCAGAGAAAGGAGAATAAAGTTGAAAAATTCACATTCAAAAAAATTGACAGGAATTATATCATTATTTATTTTTGCCCTAAGTGCAATGTTGACAGGTTGCGGGGAGGAAGAACAGGCACAAGGACCAATGCCTAAAATTGCAGTAAAGGCAATGAAAGTTTTAAAACAAGACGTGCCTATTAAATACGAATTTCCGGGACAATTAAAAGGTACTCAAGAAGTTGAAGTACATTCACGCCTTTCCGGCAGTGTTATGGAAAAATATGTACAAGGCGGCGACATGGTAAGCGCAGGCGACAGACTTTATCGCATCGACTCCAGACAATATGAAACTGCCATACTTGAGGCTGAAGCGAATTTGCATAAAGCAGAGGCTGATTTAAGAAACGCCCGCGAAGATTTGGAAAGAGACGAAATGTTATTTAAAAGCAAGGCAGTTTCTGAACAGACAGTTACCAACAAACGCGCAGAAGTTGCGGCTAATGTTGCAACTGTAGAATCATATCAGGCGGCTTTGAGAAAAGCTAAAGAAAATCTTGACGATACCATTGTTTATGCTCCGATGAGCGGACAACTTTCATTAGACGACGTTGCAGTAGGAACTTATGCAACTGCAGGAACTACCAAACTTGTTACCATAGGTTCATTAAATCCTATTTATGTTCAATTCAGTGTCAGTGAATCCGAATATTTGAACATAATCACAAAGGCAATAGAAAAAGATGAATTTGACAAAGAACAAGATCCGCCGGACATTAAAATTATTTTGTCCAACGGCAAAACTTATCCTTTTGAAGGCAGAATTATTGCGGCAGACCGTTCAATGAATGATAATTCAAACTCAATCAACATTAGAGCAAGTATTCCAAATGAATACGGCGTTTTAATGCCCGGTATGTTTGCGCGTGTTCGTCTCTTGGATACTGTCGAAAAAGATGTAATGATTGTACCTCAACGCGCAGTACAACAACTGCTTGATGAAAATTTTGTATTGGTTGTAGGCAAAGACGGAAAATCACAATCAAAGAAAGTAACACTTGGCGAAAAAGTCGGCAGTTATTACATTGTTAAAAAAGGTCTCAATTCAGATGATACAGTAATTGTGGAAGGTCTTACAAATCTTCGTTCCGGTGCTGAAATTGATGTTACAACGGTTACAGCAGACGAAATGGGCTTTTCACTCCAAGATTCTTCCGAAATTGTAGATAAATCATAAGGGGGCGAATTTTTTGGCAAAGTTTTTTATTCATCGTCCAATTTTCGCCATTGTTATTTCCTTGATTATCGTTATTTGCGGAACTATTGCCGGTTTAGGGTTGCCTATTGCTCAATATCCTCAAATTACTCAACCTACTGTTGAGGTAACTACATATTACACCGGTGCTAATGCCTCTGTTATCAATCAAACGGTTGCACAAGTCATTGAACAACAAACAAACGGCACTCAAGGCATGGACTATATGAATTCAACGTCTGATGACAGCGGTTCCTATGTTTTGACAGTAAAATTTGATCTCGGTACCGATGCCGATATGGATACCGTACTTGTACAAAACAACGTTACAATCGCTCAATCAAGTTTGCCCAGTGATGTTCAAAGTTACGGTGTTACAACAAAAAAATCTTCAAGCGATATGGCTTTTGTTTTTGCGTTACTTTCGCCTAACGAGACTTTTAACAGAACTTTCTTGATGAACTATGCAAAAGTTCACTTAATCGACAGCATTAAACGTATCAAAGGCGTTGGCGACGTAATGGAATTTGGCTCAACTTATTCCATAAGAGTTTGGCTGAATCCCGATAAATTATCTGAATTGGGACTTACTTCAAGCGAAGTTGTAAGTGCCATAAAAGAACAGAATGTTCAAGCTCCTGCAGGAACTATAGGTCAATTACCTGTTCCGAAAAATCAAGAAAAACAATACACCGGCAGTGTTGAGTCTCGTCTCAAAACTCCTGAAGAATTTGAAAATATTATCTTGAAAACTCAAAGTAGCGGGGCTTATATTCGTATAAAAGATGTCGGGCGCGTTGAAACAGGTGCAAAGACGACTTCACAAATTTCCAACGCAAACGGCGCACCTTGCGCGGGTTTTGCAATAAAATTGACAAATGACGCAAATGCTATGGAATGTATCGGCGAAGTAAAAAGAATTTTGGAAGAAGCCGAAAAAGATTTTCCTGATGACATTGAATATATAAAGGTTATTGACAGCACGGCATTTATTAACGAATCAATTCATGAAGTTGTTCAAACCTTTAAAGAAGCGTTAATTTTGGTTATAATCATTGTATATCTCTTCCTCCAAAGTTGGCGCGCCACTTTAATTCCTGTTTTGGCAATTCCTGTTTCACTTGTCGGAACGTTCGCAAGTTTTACTCTTTTAGGATTTTCAATTAATACACTGACACTTTTTGCAATGGTTTTGGCGATAGGTCTGGTTGTTGACGATGCTATTGTTGTTATTGAAAATGTTGAACAGCATATGAAACAGGACGGTTTAAAACCTGTTGAAGCAACCGAAGTAGCAATGGAAGAAGTTCAAGGCCCGGTTGTCGCTATTGCGTTTGTATTGTCGGCTGTTTTCATTCCTGTAGCATTTCTTGCAGGTACTACAGGTGTTTTGTATCGTCAATTTGCTTTAACCATTGCCGTTTCAATGGCAATTTCGGCATTCGTTGCAATGTCGCTTACTCCTGCACTTTGTGCAATGTTAATGAAAGAACATGATCCCAACGCAAAGAAAAATGCGTTGGATAAATTCTTTGACGCTTTCAATAACTGGTTTGACAGAATGCAAAACAAATATACAGGCGCGGTCGGCTGGTTTATCAATCATACAAAGACAAGCGTTTTATCTTTGATTATCATCTGTGTATTGACTGGATTTTTATATAAAATTTTGCCTTCAACTTTGGTACCTGATGAAGATCAAGGTTATTTTGTCGCCGCTGTCCAGTTACCGGAAGGTACTTCGCTTAATCGCACTTACGATACAATGGACACGCTGACTAAAGAAATCGAAGAAATTGCCGGTATTCAAAATGTTATGGCTATCGCAGGTTATGATGTACTTTCTTCAAGTACCAAATCTAATACGGGAACTTTTTTTATAAATCTTGATTCTTGGGGCGAACGCAAAACTGATGAACTTGCAATTACTGCCATTATCGAAAAAGTTAAAATGCAAATCACCCCGAATCATTTTTAATGGCTGTTCTTCCGCCGTCATTGCCCGGCTTAGGTATGGTCGGCGGCTGGAGTATGGAACTTCAAGACATGACAAGTCATTCTGACGACGAACTTAACGAAACTGTCAAAAATATTTTAATGGAGGCTAATCAGAGACCGGAATTGGCAATGGTTTATACCACTTTTTCTACCGATTCACCTATCTGCAAATTTGACATTGACAGAGACAAAATTAAACAACTCGGAATCAGTCTTTCAGATGTTTTCACGGCGTTACAGGTAAATTACGGCGGGGCGCAAGTTGATGACTTTGTTCAATTCGGTCGTACCTATAAAGTTGTCTTGCAATCTGATTCTCAATTCCGTTCTGAAGCTGAGGCTTTAAAATTCAGTTTCGCTAAAAATAATGCAGGCGCAATGGTTCCGCTTGATACTTTGCTGACACCGAAAATGAATACTTCAGCGTCGGTTATTTCAAGATTTAACGGCGCACGCAGTGTAACAATTCAAGGCTCGGTCGGTGAAGGTTTTTCTTCAGGTCAGGCTCTTGCCGCTATTGAAGAAATTGCCAAAAAACACGCCAGCGGCGGCTATTCCATTGAATGGTCGGGACAATCCCGCGAAGAGAAAAAATCTGAAGGTACTACCGGACAAGTTTTAATGCTTTCAATTATTTTCGTCTTCCTGTGCCTTGCCGCACTTTATGAAAGTTGGAGCGTGCCTTTCGCAGTTCTGCTGACAGTTCCTACAGGACTTTTCGGCGCGTTTTTGGTTCAATACGGTCTCTTAATGATAGAAGCCATGTGCGGTTATATTAATCCCGGTTTACAAAACAGCATTTATATGCAAATCGGTGTTTTAATGCTTATGGGCTTGGCGGCGAAAAACGCAATTTTGATTGTAGAATTTGCAAAGGCGCGTGTTGATGCCGGAATGGAACCTGTAAAAGCGATTATTGAAGGCGCGGGCTTACGTCTTCGCCCGATACTGATGACTTCACTGGCGTTTATTCTCGGTTGTATGCCTTTGGCATTGGCAAGCGGCGCAGGTGCAGCCGCACGTAATTCTATGGGTACTGCGGTTGTCGGCGGTATGTTCTTCGCCGTTGTTCTCGGTTTATTCTTAATCCCTGTTATGTATTTTGTGGTTATTTGGCTTACAAATAAATCTGTTCGTCAAAAGAAAACTGAAGATAAACCTGAAAATGTTGCTTAGTTTAGAAAAATAAAATTTACAAAAAAAATCCTCTGTCACAAAGGCAGAGGATTCTTTTATTATGGCGTGTTGGTAAACTCGGTAGTCTTTTACTATCGCACTATCAGTTGATGAAATAAAAACTAAAAATTATTAAAAATGCGGTCAAATAATCCGCGTTTTCTCAATGTCTCAAGATTTTCCTTAGATTCATCAAGTTGCGCCTTTGCCTCTTTAATTTGATTGTGAAATTCATCAAGTTGCTGTTTGTAATTTTCCGCTTGTTGTTTTGTAACATCGTGCAAAGTTTTTTCAAGCGTCAATTTTGATTGTAAATCGTTCGATTGCGCTTCAATAGCAAGAATTTTTTTCTCGGACGCCAACATTAACTTTTGATTCTCGTTTAATTCTTCTTGCGCTTGAATTAATTTTGCTTGAGCCACTATTAAAAGTTGGCGCAAATTTTCATTCTCTTGCTTAAGTTCTTCGATTCGTTCCGATTCTGCTTGCTCCAAAACTGCCACTTGTGAAAAATTGCGTAATTTGTCAATAGTTTTAATTGCATCTTCGTCAAACTGCCAGCCCTCAGAATTTTGTTGAGCGTGTTCTACTCCTCCGGCATTTATAGTTTCCAAATTTTTACTGATGAAATACTGAACGCCTTGTCTTGTCAATCCATAGCGATTCATTAAATCTTTTACACTGTACATAAAATACCCCCTGCAAGTTTCTTGCTCAACTTTTATAAAAATCGCTTGAAAAGCCCGTCGCCACGCTGTCAAGTCCACTGCAAGTACTTGCTATTTTTCCATTTTTTCAACGAATTTTATCAGCCGCCATGTATCTGCTGACAAATACCCCTGCAAGTTTCTTGCTCCACTTGCTCAACTTTTGTAAAAATCACTTGAAAAGCCCGTCGCCACGCTGTCAAGTCCACTGCAAGTACTTGCTGTTTTTCCATTTTTTCAACGAGTTTTATCAGCCGCCATGTATCTGCTGACAAATACCCCTGCAAGTTTCTTGCTCCACTTGCTCAACTTTTATAAAAATTGCTTAAAAAGCCCGTCGCCACGCTGTCAAGTCCACTGCAAGTACTTGCTATTTTTCCATTTTTTCAACGAGTTTTATCAGCCGCCTTGTACCTGCTGACAAATACCCCTGCAAGTTTCTTGCTCCACTTGCTCAACTTTTATAAAAATTGCTTAAAAAGCCCGTCGCCACGCTGTCAAGTCTCCTGCAAGTACTTGCTATTTTTCCATTTTTTCAACGTGTTTTATCAGCCGCCGTGTATCTGCTGACAAATGCCCCTGCAAGTTTCTTGCTCCACTTGCTCAACTTTTATAAAAATTGCTTAAAAAGCCCGTCTCCACGCTGTCAAGTCCACTGCAAGTACTTGCACATTTTAAATCACAACTTTTGAGTTGGCAATGTTTTTTTATTTTAACAAACAATCTTCTTGACATTACAAATTTTTACTGAGAAATAAAAAAACGCCCTAAGGGCTCAAATTTGCCCGTTAAGGCGTTTAAAATTTTTTATTGAGTTTTTTACCTAAAAATGATTAGATGGGGCTTCCTGACGATTCTGGAGCAAATACGGCGGTATAAAATTTCTCCATGTCAAGTTAATGTAACAATCATCAAAAATTTTGTCGAATTTAATGAATTTATTTTTTGGTATTTTTTAAAAATTTTTCTTTGAACTCCTTCAAAGTCCAGCCGACACTTTTTAACATTGAATCGGCAAATTTTTTATTTTTGGAATCGCCCAACATTTCAATAATAATTTCTTGAATTTCCACAGAAAGTTCTCTTCTTGTCGGTTGCATAATTCCCAAAGGATCAAGTTCTTCTTTCCGCTTGCGATTGTTTTCAAAAATTTTGCTTGGAGTGGTAATTTCTGCAGTTTTACTGACTTTTGTTTTTGAATAACGCTTCGGCATTGAACTCCAATTTTCAACAATCGCCTTTCTTAAAAATCCCAGTTCATTCTCAACAGTGATTTTTTGTTTTTGCAAAATTTTTTGTGCCTTTGAAATTCTCTTCAAACAATCGTCTTCATCAATACACGCCGAAAAAATATCTTTAGCCGCCGCTAAACTGAATCCCAATTCACGCAATTTTTTTATCGCACTGTTGATGTACACCAAACGCTCATCTTCAACAGGGACTGCGAAAGTATTCATGTGAAATTCAAAACCTGTAACACGCCTGCCCTGTTTTATAACCTTGTAGCTCATTCGGTAAATCGTTTTTGCGTTTATCTCAGCTATCGGATCATCAAGAACGAATTTGCGAAAATTATCAAGTCTTCCGACATAAGCGTCTTTTGGTACATTTAAATAAAATCTCAAATTTTCAATGTTAATTTCGCGTACTATGTCTTGACTTATTTGAAATTCTGACATGTTCTGATATTGCAGCATTAATTCTACCAATCGCCACGAGTAAGGCGAAGTCAGATAAAAAACTTGATCTATGCTAATTTTGGTATACCCCTTAGAGTTGAACAAATCCAATAAGTACGGGCGCATAGACTCGTCAAACTTCAAATAAAGCCCTTCATTTGGCTCATATTTTAAGCGACTAAAAAGGTGCATTAAGACGAAACCGCCGTTGTCTTTGTCCAACTCTATTATTGTGTCAAACAGTCTCTTGCATGCCGGTTTTAAGTCGTGCAAATATTTCGTGTTGCCGCCAAACAAATTCACGAGTGTTGAAGTCGGTATGAACAACTCGGGGAACTTTTCATCGTACATTTTGTCGTTCATCGACAAATGCGGGTTAAGTCCGCGTAATCCCAACGAAAAAATCCTCATTCCAAGCGTGTCAAAAACTTTTCGAGCTTGCATCAGGGGGTTGCTCTGGTAGATGTCTCTCCTCAAAATCAGAGGCGGATCTTTTTTGCGTCCCAAATCTGCCATAAAAAATCTCTCCAAACGTAGTAAAATGCGCGTTGCAATAAGGATTTTAGAGTATCAAAACCCAAAAGTCAACGACAAATGAGAAAGATTATCCTAGCTAAAAAAACGTTCAGAAGGATAATTGCTCTCAGCAGGATAAAAAAGCTAGGTTTATGAAAAGTTTTTCAGATAAAAAAGCTAGGGGTATAAGATAAAAAAGCTAGGGAAATAGGTCCGATTTTTCGCGTCCCCACTAGGCGTCGCGCGCGCCTAAAACAATAAGGAAAACATTGTTAAAAAACAAAAACAGGATTTTTAGATAAAAAAGCTAGGGAAATAAAATTGACTTTCGCGTCACAACGCCATTGTTGTTAAAATCGAAAAATTTCGAAAAAAATTTTTCGATTGATTTCTGAAAATCCTTTTCAGAAATCTCCCCAAAAAAAGTTCGTTCTTTTGACTAATCCCGTCAAATCAACATTTGTAGCAACTTTAGCCGAAAATCGAAAAAACGACCAAAAAAAGCGAAAAATTTTTCGCTTTTTTTACAAAATTGGAAAAACTAAAAATCAAAAATCGAACTTCCAAACTTCGAAAAAGCAAAAACGTGATTTTAGCGTCAAATGGTTGAAAAAGAAGGAAAGATTGAGTTGTAATGCGTAATAACACGGAAGTTTACGGTAAATCAAGCAAACAAAAGGAGTAACGAGGGGTAACGAGAATGAGAAATTTCAAGCGAACAGGCAAAATCTCAGCATAACAAACCCCACACCACATAAGAAAATCCCTAAAAGTCAAAACGTCAGCATCCTAGAAAAACCAAAGGGTCAGGCAAAAGTGGTGTAGCGGGAGAGGTAAAACAGCCCCGTAAACGCGTTTAAAGGGGTCTAGAAGGGGTCGAAAGGGCTTTAGGGTAGGAAGATACCCAAAAGAGTCCGAGAGTGGGCAAAAAACGGCTTACAGGCGATTCTGGGCAGTTTGAAATAAGTTCCGGCGCAGATCGTGGGGTGGAAACCCGAAAACCGCAGTGTCAGTGAAAAGTGGTGTAGTGGGAGTGATAAAACAGCCCCGTAAACGCGTTTAAAGGGGTCTAGAAGGGGTCGAAAGGACTTTAGGGTAGAAAGATACCCAAAAGAGTCCGAGAGTGGGCAAAAAACGGCTTACAG
>CAJOGS010000003.1 GCA_905234045.1 uncultured Selenomonadaceae bacterium
TCTCTATAAAGATTTTGAAATTAAAACTGTCATTTCAGAAGCCTTTATTATAATTTCTCATTTTCATACCTTACTAAAACGCTTGTGAAAACACCTTCTCAAATTGAACTTGAAAAAATTCCTGCTGATGTTTCAAAAATTGATTTTACGCTGTCAATTTATGACGCCGAAATTCGCGGGCAAAATTTCAGTGCGGTAAATGCGGCTATTAAAATTATTGACGAATCAAACTGCAATGAAATTTTAAAATTTGAATTTGGCGAAAATTTTTCAAATGAGACAGCTATAGTTGCCGGTGAAATTTACCGACACAATGGCAACTGGAAATTTAATGCCGTAGGCGCAGGTTTTAAAGGCGGATTGAAATCGCTTTGCAAAGATTTTGGAATTGATACTGATTGAAACTGCAAAATTTTTTGAACTAAAAAAGCGTATGGTTGAAAATTTGCCATACGCTAATTTTTTTCAGAAAAAAATTCTACTTAATTTCAGGTTGCGGAATACCTTCACCGAGCGTGTAGAAAGTCAATTTTTTAATTTTAAATTTTTCGGCACTCGGCACAAAGTAAATTCCTTGAGAATCAGTCTGCGGATAAATGCGGGCAGATATAACCGCTTCGCCGTCATTGATGAAAATTTCGACAGACGATCTGTCAATGAAAATTTGCAAATTAATTTCTTTCGCAGGATTAATTTTAACTTCGCGTTCGCAATTACCGCCGATATTTTCGCCGGATTTTTCACGATTAATTTTGAAAATATTATTTTCGGCGTCAAAAATCAGCAAAGTTTTTTCTTCGCCGTTACTGCGCAATTCAATTTCAAAAGATTTTTTGGCGTCAATGGTTGCAAGCAATTCGCCTGTTTCGCCGCTTACGCCGTCAAAAGATTTTCTTTCAGTGATATTCAAATTGCTGTAGGATTTTTTGCCGAGTCTCAATTTTTCCAACTCTTTAACAGGCGTAGAAATAATTTTGCCGTTTTTAACGTGAATTTCACGCGGAATACTCATCATACCTGTCCAGCCGTCAACTTCTTCAGGGAATCTGCCGCCCCACATATCAAGCCACGCAATTAAAATTGTGCGTCCGTCAGCAGTCTGCGTAATTTGCGGCGCGTAAAAATCAAAGCCGTAATCAAGCATTTCAAATGCGCCGTGTTCAAAAATTCCCGTGTCGTAATCCAATTTTCCCAACATATAACCTGCCTGAGACAAATTTAAAAATTTATTGCCTTCAGGTTGAATACCAATCGGCGACATAATCAAAACGTCTGTACCGTCAATTTCGGCAAAGTTCGGACATTCCCACATATTGCCTTCATTGCCTTCAGAACGCGCCATAATATTTTTAAAATTCCAGCCAATCAAATTTTCAAATTCGTACAGTAAAACTTGCCCGACAGCGCCGTCTTTCGTCTTTGAACCAATCACGCAATAATATTTGTCGCCGCGTTGCCAAACTTTCGGGTCACGGAAATCAGCCGCGTTAATATCGCCAATATTTTCAGGCGGCGCGTAAATTACAGGGTTGCCTTGAATCTTAGTGAAATTAATGCCGTCGTCGCTGACTGCAAAATTTTGAGTTTCAATATTTGAATGACCTGTATACATTAAATACAGTTTGCCGTCTTTTTCAATGGCACTGCCGCTGAAACAGCCGCCGCCTTCTTCATAAGGTGTAGTCGGCTCCAGCGCAATCGGCAAATGTTTCCAATGCGTCAAATCGTCGCTGACAACGTGCCCCCAATGCATAGGTCCCCATTTTACGTCGTAGGGAAAATGCTGATAAAAAAGGTGATACTGTCCCTTGTAAACGCAAAAACCGTTTGGATCGTTTATCCAACCTGAAGGCGCGGCAACGTGATATGAAGGATACCAGCGCGTATTTGTAACTGAAATAGTTTCTTTTTCTTCTGCCATTAACAAAGCCTCCTAAAAAATGATATTTTGTTAAATTCTACAAACTTACAAAAAATCTTGCTTGACGAATTAATTAAATTTATTTATTATCACGAAATATAAATTAAAAATATTTATGGGAGAGTAAGACCATGAAAAAATTTTTAATAGCATTTATGATTTTATTATCAGTAGTCGGCGTAGGAACGTCGGCAGAAGCTAAAGACCCTTATGAAGTCATTCGGCAGGAAGTCAGTTATTATCACAGCGGCGAAAAAGAAATTGCATGGCTGTCAATGGCGATTTTGTACGCGGCTGAAGAATGTCAAATTGATCCGCTTTTAATAACGGCGGTAATGGAGACTGAAAGCGCGTTCAGATTTAACGCAGTCAGCCCCGTCGGCGCAGTCGGTTTAATGCAACTTATGCCCTCAACTGCAAGTATGATTGGCGTTGATCCTCATCGCCCGCTTGCAAATATTGTCGGCGGCGCAATTTATTTGAAGAATCAGCTGAACAGATTTTCAGGAAACGGCGCGTACGCGCTCAGTTACGCGGTTGCCGCTTACAATGCAGGACCTCAAGCAGTTATCAACGCCGGCGGTATTCCGCACATTGCCGAAACTCAAAACTACGTCGTTAAAGTTGTCAACAATTATAATCGCCTTCAACAAATGTTACACGCTTAATTTTTGACTTGACAAAAGGGGAATCGGTATGCAAATAAAAAAATTTCTATCCGCAACATTAGTCGGCGTTTGCGCTTTAAGTTTTTCAGGTTGCGGAGACAATGCCGAAGAAGTTCAAAATTTGATTCATAAAGGCGTACAACAACACAACGCAGGCAACGACGTTGATGCAATGAATTCTTTCAACGCGGCTATAAAATTATCTCCAAACAATTCAGAAGCATGGGCGTATCTCGGCAACGTTTATAACGCTCTTCAGAATTACGATAAAGCTATTTCGGCACTCAACAAGGCGGTAGATATAAATTCTGAAAATGCTTATGCGTGGATTTGTCTCGGCTCCAGTTACAACAGCAAACAGGAATACGATAAAGCTATTGAGTCTTTTAACCGCGCCTTGAAAATCGGCAATTTGAAAAACGGCGAAAATTCAAGTGCGTTGGCAGGGCTCGGCGTTGCTTATGCCAATAAAGGCGAAAAAGAACGCGGACTTGAATTTCTCAATAAGGCAACCGAATTAGATCCGCGCAATGAATATGCATGGGAGAATATTGAAATTATCAAAAAAGATTTGGCAAAGAAATAGGGGATAGAGGCTAGGGATTGTTGGTAAAGTCAACAATGAAACAACTAAAAAATTTTGATAGTTGGAATTACCTAGGGAGTGTTGAAAAAAATAAAATTTTACTGATGAATTTTAGTTGCTGATATTTTTTTATTTTTAAATGTACTTTTTCTTTGCGCGTCCAAAGAGCAAATGCTCCTATTCGTCGCCTTTGCAAGTACCAAAAAGAAAAGACGTTTTGCGGCGTTAATTCGCTTCACGCTCATTCGCACGCCGCCTGCGCCGCACGTCCTGTGCGGCATCTTAGTTTTTCGCTATCATCTAACAAAAAATAATTCGTTAGCAATTTCAATCAATTTTTCAACACGCCTTAGGGATTGTTGGTAAAGTAAACAATGCAACAAATAAAAAATTTTGAAAGTTGGAATGTCTCAACCCTTAGCAAACTGCTTTTACTAAGATTACCCGCGCCCCAGCCCGTCTCTGTTTTTGTATAGGCAGCGCGTCTTTCTTGCAAATGCGACGAATAATTTTGACAAGACAAAGAAAAAGTACGTTCAATAAGAAAATAATTTTTAAAAACGGATTTATTCAACACGCCACCGGTGAAATATCACTCAAAACGACCTGAACAATAATTTCAACAAATAAAAATACGTAAAAAATTTCATCAGTAATAAAAAAATTCTCAGTATTAAATATAATCGTTGCCTTAAAAGAATAATCTTGCAACAAATATATAAAAAAATTATAATAAAACCAATACAGTAAAAGTTGCGGTTTATTTTTTTTGCAATGAATTATCCCAAAAATCAAAAGAGGTGTGGCACAATGTCAAAAATGTCGGTAATTCAAAAAATCTTTCTGTCGTTCGGTACAATTTTTGTAATGATTGCATTTTTTGGGCTGTTCGTCTTGTATTATTTCAACAATCTGAACAGCGAAGGCACAAATGTACGCGATTGGTTAAACTCAAATTTCACGGTAACAAAAATTTCTCAAAATATTCCTGAATGTCAGCGTAACCTTTATTTCGTGATAAATACAATGGGGACGGAACAAAATTCAATCTGGAAAGATAAACTCAATCAAAATATTAAAAACGTTGACGAAGAATTAAAAAATTACGAACAGGTTTTAAATAAAAGCGTTTACGATGATGAATCCGAACGCCAAAGCGATTTTGAAATTTTGAACAATGAAATTAATTTGTGGCAAAATTACAAAATGAATGTTCAAAAATTGCAAAGTTCAATAAACGGCAACAATATTGCCGAGTGTATGGCTTTTATGACTTCAACTATTGATCCCGCGTATGAAAAAGTTTATGACGCAGTTTTCAAAGATTTGGATTCTTGCAATGCCGGCTTGGAAGATGCGATTGATAAATCTGAAGAAAATTTTTCCGGTTTTGAAAGTTTGATTCATATCATCGGACTTTTAATCGCTTTAATGTTGGCGTTTATCGTCGGGATAGTTTATATTTTGTCCGCCAATATTAAAAATTCTGTCAATAAAATTTTTGAAGTTACCGAAAAAGCGGCTCAAGGCGATTTGTCACATGATATTAAAATTGTTGCCGAAGATGAATTTGGAAAAATTTCAATGCAATTTAATTCAGTTATGAAACATATGCGCCACGCACTCGGCGAAGTCAGACAAGCCGCCGTACAAGTTTCTGACAGCTCAGAAAAAATGACTTTGAGTATAAATAAAACCGGAGATTTGGTTCAAAATGTAGCGTTGGCGGTAACAAGCGCGGCTGAAAATACTGAGGCACAAAAAAGCGATATTTCCGAAACTGAAGAGCGCGTTAAAAATATGGAAAACAGCATTGAAAAATCAATTTCGGCAATGCAAGAAGGTTTAAACAGCGTCCAACAAACTTTGCAACAAGCCGATAAAGGCAATGAAACTGCCCGCACCACTGTTAAACAGATGAATGAAATTTCTAAAGCTGTTGAAGAATCTGCAAAAATTGTTGAAGAATTGGGCGAAAACTCAAAAGAAATTGGCTCGATTGTTGCGGTTATCGCAGGTATTGCAGATCAAACAAATTTGTTGGCACTTAACGCGGCTATTGAAGCTGCGCGCGCAGGTGAACATGGCAGAGGTTTTGCTGTTGTTGCAGATGAAGTCAGAAAACTTGCCGAAAATTCTCAGGAATCCGCTCAAAAAATTGCTGAAATTATTGAAAAAATTCAAACGACAACCGAAAATGCCGTCGAAACTATGAACACAGCCTCAAAACAAGTTGCAGAAGGGCGGGCAAATGTTGAATCAACCGGCAATTCCTTCAACGAAATTGTCAGTATGATTAAAATTTCTGAAGAAAGTTCCGAGCAAGTTATGAATGTTATCAAAAATATGCGCGCTCCCATTGAAGATATTGTCAGTCGTACTGAAAAAATTTCCAATATGTCTGTTGAAATTGCACAGAAAATGGAAGAAATTTCAGTGGCAACCAGTGAACAATCTATGAGCGTTGTTGAAATTTTTGAAAAGAGTTGCTCACTTGGCGATTTATCCAAAAATCTTGAAAGTACAATTCATGAATTTAAGTTGTAGTGTGGTAGTGTTATAGTTTTTACTACCGCACTATCACACTGTCACACTATCCAACTACTTTGGACGAGCTAAGAAAAAGTACTTTAAATATAAAAATCTCAGGAACAAATATTTTACCAACACGCCCTAGTTTGGTAGTGTCGTTAATCATGAAAAATGAACGCAAATTTAATAATTTAACGCGCTTTAACAAGCGTTCCCGCGCACTTTTCATTTAAATATTTTAATTCAAAAAAATTAAAAAGAAATAGACAAGATTAAATTTTAAGTATATAATATCATTCGATTAATATAGGCGGGATGCTTAGATGAATTTTCTGAAGGCAGGTGATGTCTTTGAAAATAAGCATTTTGCTGAGTGGTTGAGGTGTCAACCAAAAAATTTAAATTAATTATATTGGGGGCTTAAGGTTATGGCTAGTGGTGGTTCTGCATTTGCGGTAGCCCAACAAATTGGTAAATCTTTGTTTTTACCAATCGCGGTTTTACCGTTTGCCGGTGTTTTGCTCGGTATAGGTGCGTCTTTCTCAAATCCTACGACAATAGCGGCGTATGGTTTGGAAGAAACTCTTCATCCGGGCGGGGCTCTTTTCAGTTTCATGGTTATCCTTTCAAATGTCGGTGGCGCAATTTTTGGTAATTTGGCATTAATTTTCGCACTCGCAGTTGCTCTCGGTATGGCGAAAAAAGAAAAAGGTATCGCCGTACTTGGTGCCGCAATTTTCTATCTCGTTATGTTGACAACAATTCACGTCTTCCTCGAATTGGACGGCTCGATTGTCAACGGTGCGCCTGCTCCGTCTGTTAAAGAAGGTTCACTTGCAACAATGCTCGGTATCTTAACTTTGCAAATGGGTGTTTTCGGCGGTATCGTTGCAGGTCTTGCGGCAGCTTATCTTTGCGATAAATTCTACAAAATGGTTTTACCTGATGCATTCTCCTTCTTCGGCGGCACTCGTTTTGTACCGATTGCATGTATGATTTTCGGTATCGTTACAGGTACTATCATGTACTTTGTATGGCCTATTATCCAAAATGGTATTTTCGCACTCGGTGACATTGTTCAAGCGTCCGGCTACTTCGGTACATTCTTCTTCGGTTGCTGTGAACGTGCATTAATTCCTTTCGGCTTGCACCACATTTTCTATTTGCCTTTCTGGCAAACAGGTATGGGCGGTCATATGATGATTAACGGCGTAGACGTACAAGGCGCACAAAACATTTTCTTTGCACAACTCGCCGATCCCAACACTACAGAATTTAGCGTTGATGCTTGCCGTTTCATGATGGGTAAATATCCGTTCATGATGGCCGGTCTTCCTGCAGCTGCATTGGCAATGTACACTTGCGCACGTCCCGAAAAACGTCGTCAAGCAGGTTCCTTGCTTTTCTCGGTTGCTTTAACTTCATTCCTCACAGGTATTACTGAACCTATCGAATTTACTTTCTTGTTCCTTGCTAAAGAATTGTTCGGTATTCACGTTCTCTTCGCAGGTGCATCATTTGCAATTTGTCACTTCTTGGGAATTGCAATGGGTACAACTTTCTCCGACGGTTTAATTGACTTTATGCTTTACGGCGTATTGCCGGGCAATGATAAAACTCACTGGATGCTCATGTTGCCTGTATTCGCAGGTTATGCTGTTCTCTACTTCTTTACATTCAGATTCTTCATTTTGAAATGGGATCTTAAGACACCCGGTCGTGAAGCTGACGATGAAGAAATGAAGATGATGTCCAAAGCAGATTATCAAAAAGCTACAGGCGTTGGCGTAGCCGGCAACGGCGCGGCAGGCGTTCCTGCAAACTTTGATACAAAATCTGCTACAATCCTTAAAGGTATCGGCGGCGTTGATAACGTTACTGAAATTGACTGCTGCGCAACTCGTTTACGTTTAACTTTGGTTGACGGTTCAAAAGTTGATGAAAAAGTTCTTAAATCCACAGGCGCGGGCGGCGTCGTTATCAAAGGCAACGCAATTCAAGTTATCTATGGACCAAGTGTTACATTGGTAAAAGCTAACTTTGAAGAATTTGTTGAAGGTATCCGCAGTGGTGCGATTGACAGAAATATGGTTGCACAATTTAACGGCGAAGGTGAAGCTCCTGCGGCGGCTCCTGCAGCGGCGGCTCCTGCCGAAAAAGTTAAACTTTGCTCACCTGTCAAAGGTAATGCACGTCCAATGTGCGAATCTCCTGACCCTGCATTTGCAATTAAAGCAATGGGCGACGGATTTGTAGTTTCTCCTGAAGAAGGAAAATTGGTTGCTCCTGCTGACGGCGAAATTATGATGGTTTTCCCGACTAACCACGCTATCGGATTTAAAACTGCTGAAGGTATTGAAATCCTCTTCCATGCCGGCGTTGACACTGTTAAACTCAATGGTAAAGGATTTAAGGCTTTCGTTAAAGACGGCGACAAAGTCAAGAAAGGCGATTTGCTTATGGAATTTGATATGGATTATGTCCGTAAGAATGCAGTAAGCGATGCCGTTATGGTTATCTTGACAAGCGGTCAAATGGTTACTATGGATAAATGCGGTGCAGTTGAATCACTTGAAGAAGTTGCAACTTGCCAATAATTTCTAATCACCAATAAAAAAATTTGGAGTCTCGATTAATTTCGGGACTCTTTTTTTGTTGTAATTCATCTGTAGAAAAGTATTTTTTAGTGCGTGTTGGTAAACTAGTGCGTGTTGAATAATATAATTTTTTATTTAAATGTACTTTTCTTTGCACGTCAAAGTAGTTGGATAGTTGGTTAGTTTGATAGTGTGATAGTGCGGTAGTAAAAACTATCACACTACAAAGAAAGTCAGCGGCGGTCGTCCGTGACCGCCAGGTTTAATTTATTTGCACAGTTTGCACAAAATTACTTTATCTATAAACACTAACAACTATCTACTAGGGTGTGTTGAAAAAATCAAATTTTACTGATGAAATTTATTTACTTAAATTTTTTAAATGTACATTCTTTTTTCCGAAGCAAGCCGCGCAAGTACCAAATAAAAACTGCTTAAATGAATCCGCAAAGCTGCTACAAGTAAATCCCTAGCCCCTAGTCCTTAGCCCCTAGCCCCTATACTTCCGCACTTTGCGGATTAAAAAAAAATTCTTGATTTTGGAATTTTTCAACACGCACTAACTACTAAAATCACCTATTAATTACATATTGAAAAACTAAAATCTTGACGTAAAGCAAAAATTATGTGAAAATTGAGACACTCAAATATAAGGAGTGATTTGCATGGGAAGTCAATTACCTGCATTAGAACAGCTTTTTGACGAATGGTCGAAAAAACATCAAGAAAAACTTTCGACTGCCGCGCCGTATTGTATGCCGGAACAGGAAGAACCTTACGGCGGATTTGTTCGTGACGGTATCGTCAATCTTGAAAGTTGGAAGAAACAGAAAGTCAGAATTTGTTTCATTCTCAATGAAGCGGGCGGGCGTAATGGAATGGAACATTACCCCAACGATTTCGATTTGGCGGCGGAATGGAATGAACGCGGCTCATTTTCAAAATTTATGTTCAAACTTTCAGTTTGGACAAAGGCAATTCAAGACGCATTTGGACAACCGATAACTTACAAAAAATCTGACGTTGCCAAAATTCGTGATGAATTGATCCGCTCAATCGCTGTCATCAATATCAAAAAAAGCGACGGACAACGCCGCACAGATTTTGAAATTTTGCAACGCTTTGCAAATGAAGATGCTGATGAATTGCGCCGTGAATTGGAACTTGTAAACCCAAATATCATTATTTGCGGCGAAAATCTCAGATTTCTGCGCGAACCGTTGCCAATACCGCCGAATAAAAAAGCTAAACTTGAAAGAGAGGCGGCGGCAGCAGCGGCAGCAGCAGCGGCGGCTAACAGCGATACAACAGTTGCACCGGCTGAAAATGCAGAAACAACAACAACTGAAGAGACTGTAGCGGCTACTGAAAATGCTACCCCTGAAGAAAATGCAACCGCCGTACCAACTGAAATTGCGGAAGGCGAAAAAAAGAATTACGTTTTCAAAATGAACGATCTCATTCACCTTTCAAAATTTACGTACCTTTGGGGAAATAAATTAGTTTTCAGTATGTGGACGCCCGCAAATTTCATGGGTACTATTTCATCAAATACAATCAATTATTATGCAGTGCGTGAAGTTGTCCGCGCCGCGCTTAAAGCATTTGGCGACTATCAGAAACGCCAGAAAATTAAACAATTTAACGAACAAAGACATCAAGAAAAACTTCAGAGAAAGCAAGAGGCTCAGCAGAAAAAAGCGGCTCAAGCGGCAAAAGCGGCTGCTACTTCGGAAACTCAATCTGCAACCACTGAAGTAAAACCTGCGGCAACTCCCGCGCCTGAAACTGTTGCAGCCCCTGAACCGGCTCCAAAAGCTACTAAAACTGCCAAAAAAGCGGCAACTCCCGCGCCTGAACCTGTTGAAACTCCTGAACCTGCGGCGGCTCCAAAAGCTACTAAAACTACCAAAAAGGCGGCAACTACTGCGGCTGAAACTGCCGACGCTCCTCCTGCCGAAACTAAACCTAAAACCAGAAGAACTAAAAAAGTTGTCGAAGATTCTGCTGTTACTGAAGAAACTCCAAAAAAGACTACCAGAAGAACTAAAAAAGTAACCACTGAAGAATAAATCATAATCAAAATTTTTGCAGTCCCCGTCAAGGCGGGGATTTTTTTATTGATTTTTATACCGAAATTATTTTATAATGAACGAAATTTTGTTTATTTAACTGAATAAATTGAGGTGTTTTAATTGAAAAAAATTTTAGTAGCAGTTTTAACTTTACTGACAATGGTATTATTTTCGGCTTGCGGCGCAAATAACAACGCCGGTAACACTCCGCCGCCTGAACAAAAGCCGGAAACAACTGCAGAAAAACCTGAAAATCCAACGCCTGAAAATCCTTCTGCGCCAGGTACACATAAAATCTTGGTCGCATATTATTCACGTGTAGGCGATAACTACGAAGTCGGCGTTATTCAAAAAGGCAATACCGCAATTATGGCTGAAATGATTGCAGAAAAAACCGGCGGCACACTGTTTGAAATTAAACCTGTAAAAGAATATCCTGCAGGTTACAAAGAATGTACCGACGTTGCAAAACAGGAACAGGCTGAAAAGGCGCGCCCCGAAATTGCCACGAAAGTTGAAAATTTCAACGAATACGACGTAATATTTTTAGGCTATCCTATTTGGTGGTCTGATTTTCCGATGATTATTTACAGCTTCCTTGAACAAAACGATTTCAACGGCAAAACAATTATTCCGTTCTGCACTTCAGCCGGCGAATATATGACGGGCAAAGAGTTGCAAATTCCGCAAATTGCCAAAGGTTCAGCCATTGCTCAAGGTCTCGGTATCAAAGGCAAAGAATGTCAAGAAAATCCCAACGGCGTCCGCGAACAAGTTGTTTATTGGATTAACGGCTTAGGTTATTGATGGTTAGTGGTTAGTTGGTAGGGCGTTTTGGTAAACTCTTACTTTTTAAAGATTTTTTATATTTAAAGTACTTTTTCTTTTTTGTGTCAAAGAAAAAGTACATTTAATGTAAAAAAATTAAAAAAATACTAATCTTGAATTATTCCAAAATCCACAAATTTTTTTTAAAATCCGCAAAGTGCGGACGGTTTGTAGTGTTGTAGTGTTGTAGTGGTATAGTTTTTACTACCGAACTATCCAACTATCACACTATCTAACTACTAAACGGCTTCGGAAAAAAGAAAGTACATTTAAAAAAAATTTTATAAAAAGTTTACCAACACGCACTAACAACTACCAACTACACAACTAACCACTAACAACTACCCCACTACAGCTCCGCTTGGAGCTTTTTTTATTGACAAAGTTTTTTCACGTTCCTATAATGCACGGCGGGAGATGAATTTTATTATGGCTGAAGTAAAAATAAGAACGGCGATTTTGGAGGACGCGCCGCGCCTTGTAGAAATTTATTCCTACTACGTCGAAAAAACGGCGATTAGTTTTGAATACGAAGTGCCAAGTGTCGAAAAATTTCAAATGCGAATGATGCGAACTCAAAAACATTATCCCTACCTTGTGGCGGAAATTGGCGGCAAAATTGTCGGTTATGCCTATGCAAGCAACTTCATCGGTCGGGAGGCTTACAAATTTTCGGCGGAACTTACAATTTACCTTGACAAAAATTTTTGTCATCAAGGTATCGGAAAAAAATTGTATGCCGAACTTGAAAAAATCCTGCACGAAATGGGAATAAAAAATTTGTACGTTTGTATAGGTTATCCCGAAGTTGAGGACGAATATTTAAACTTCAACAGCGTAAATTTTCATCAGCATATGGGATTTAAAATTTGCGGCAAATTCCAAAATTGCGGCTACAAATTTAACCGTTGGTACAGCATGGTTTATTCAGAAAAAATTATTGGAGATTATGAAAATGAATCAAATTGAAAGAATTGAACACTTTGAGAAGATTTTCGACGAAACGTCAGAGTCTGTAAACGAACTTTCAAACGCGCTGAAAAAATATTCGATGGTTCAAGAAAAATATTTTGAACTTATGAAATATTACGGCGAAGAATGGCGGCAGGATTACGAAGACGACGAAGCCGGAAAAATTCCGAAAGATTTAAAACGCGGTGTACTTTCTCAAGACGGCATTTATAATTTGATTGAAAAAAATCGTGAATTACAAATGCAAATTCTTGAAATTTTTGCAGACATTTTGCACAAGGGTTAAAAATTTAATCGTTACAAAGGCTTAATGGAATTTTTGGTTTTTATATTAAAAAATTTATGTTATAATTTCGTGTAATTTTTAAGTAGAAGGAAGGATTTATACAATGAATTTGAAAAAAGTTGCAAGTATTTTATTATCCTGCGCGGTTGCAGGTACACTTTTTACAGGTTGCGGCACTACAAATCCGGCGCAAAATGTGGAACAAGATACTAAAATCGGTATGATTAAAAACCTTAACGCCTCTGAAACTCTCTACGATTCTCTTATAAGAAATGCGGAGGAACGCGCCAATATCAAAATTTCAAATCACAAATATACTTTCTATGACAATTTGACGACATTGCAAATGGGCTTGGAATCAGGAAGTATAAACGAGGCAAGCACTTATAAAAATGTTGCAAATTATTTAATGGCGAAAAATCCGAATGTTGAATTTTCGCCGAAACATGATTATTTAAAACTCGCAGATAATTTTGCATTTGCAATGCGCGCTGCTGATACTGCGTTGAAAGATTCTGTAAATGCGTCGATTGAAGAAATGAAAAACGACGGCACTCTAGAAAATCTTACAAAAACCTATATTACAGATTTAAAATTTGACGCCGACCCGCCCGCAGTTGAATTTGAAACTTTTGAAGGCGCAGACACAATTAAAGTTGGAATAACAGGCGATTTACCGCCGCTTGATTTAATTTTGGCAGACGGTAAACCCGCAGGTTTTAATACCGCACTTTTGGCTGAACTTGGAAAACGTCTGAAGAAAAATATTGAGGTTGTTCAATTTGACAGCGCGGCTCGTGCCTCCGCTCTCTCTTCACAAAAAATTGATATTGCTTTCTGGGCGATTATTCCTGTAAATTCAGATATTCCAAATGACATTGATAAACCGGTCGGAATCGAACTTTCAACACCTTATTTTAAAGATGATATTATTCATATTAATTTGAAAAAATAAGAGGTTCCCTGAATGAAAAAATTTCTGACGCCGTTTTTTATTGCTCTAATGGCGATTGGATTTACAGGTTGCGGCGATTCACAACCTGCGCCAAATGTTGAGACTGAAAATATAAAAATGGGTATGCTGAAAAATCTCAACGCTACTGAGCAAAAGTACGAAGAAATAATGCAAAAATTTGAAAATAACGCCAATATTAAATTGGCGCATCATCAAGTAATTTTTTATGACAATCTGTCGACTATGAAAAGTGATATTGAATCCGGCAAAATTCAAGAAATAAGCACATATACATTTTTAATAGATTATCTTATGGGTAAAGATTCACGCTATCAAATGGCAAAAAATCATTTTGGCAAGAAAAAACAGCTTGACAACTTTGCATTTGCAATTCGTGCTGAAGATACTGCGTTAAAAATTTCGATTAATGCCGTGCTTGAAGACATGCAAAATTCCAAAGAATTGGACAGAATCCAAAATACTTATATCAACAGATTAGATTATATTGCAGATCCGCCCGCCGTTGCGTTTGAAAAATTCGACGGCGCGGACACAATTAAAGTCGGTGTGACGGGCGATTTGCCGCCAATGGATTTAATTTTGGCGGACGGTACGCCCGCAGGATTTAACACGGCTTTAATTTCTGAAATTGGAAAACGTCTGCAAAAAAATATTGAAATCGTAAAGATTGACAGCGCAAGCCGTGCGGAGGCGTTGACTTCCCGCAAAATTGATATTGCTTTTTGGGCGATTATTCCGATTAATGCACAAGATGAAAATTTAGCTGATATTGATATGCCTAATGGCGTCGAATTAACCGCGCCATATTTTCAAGACGAAGTTGCACACATTGAATTTAATCAATAAGGAGTTTTCCTGATGAAAAAAATTCTGCCGCTGATTTTTATTGCGCTTACGGCGATTATATTTGTCGGTTGCGGTGAAGATAAAAATTCCGCGCCGTTTATTAAAGTCGGTATGTTGCAACATCTTAACGTTGTTGAAAAAGAATTTAACAGCTTTATGAAAAAAATTGATGATATTTTGGGAACTTCCTCAACGTCGCACGAGGTCATATATTTTAAAAATTTGACTTCAATGCAAATGGCGTTGGAGTCGGGGCAAATTCAAGAAATCAGCACCTATAAATGTGTCGCCGATTATCTTATCAATCGAAATCCCAAAATTGAAATTATCAACGAACATACACAAAAATTTATAGATACATTTTGTTTTGCAGTTCGTGCCGAAGATACCGATTTAAAAAATTCTTTGAACGAAATAATTGAAGAAATGCGCGCCGACGGAACATTGGGAAAAATTCGCAAAGAATATATCAATGTCAATGAAAATCCCGCGTCAGTAGAATTTGGAAATTTTGGAGACGCCGAAACTTTGAAAATTGGAATAACAGGCGATTTGCCGCCGCTTGATTTAATTTTGGCAGACGGTACGCCCGCAGGTTTTAACACGGCTTTAATTTCTGAAATTGGAAAACGTCTGCAGAAAAATATTGAGATTATTCACGTTGACAGCGCAAGCCGTGCGACGGCTTTAAGTTCGGGAAAAGTTGATATTATTTTTTGGGTGATTCTCCCGCTCAGTGAAATTTTTCCTGAAAATATGGATAAACCGGATGGAATTGAATTAACTTCGCCTTATTATCGGGACAAAATTGTTCATCTGGAAATAAAAAAATAAGGAGTTTATTAAATGAAAAAATTTTTAACGCTGATTTTAACATTTTTAATGGCGGCAGGTTTTGCCGGTTGCGGCGAAGACAGACCCGCCCCGAATACTACTAAAATTGGTATGATTCAACAACTCAACTCAAGCGAACAAGAATTTAACGGCTTTATGAAAAAAATCGCCACTACTTTTGCTTTGAACATAAACGAACACGAGGTTACTTTTTTTAATAATTTAAACTCAATGCAAATGGCGTTGGAAGCGGGACAAATTCAAGAAATCAGTACTTATAAATGTGTTGCAGATTATCTTATGGCAAGAAACAACAAAGTTGAAATTCTTGAAGGACATACGCTTGAATTTATTGACGCTTTCTGCTTTGCAGTTCGTGCCGAAGATACCGATTTAAAAAATTCTTTAAATAAGGCACTTGATGAAATGGGTGGAGACGGCACACTGGAAAAATTGCGTAAAGAATATATCACTGTCAATGAAAATCCTTCGTCAGTAGAATTTGGAAAATTTGACGGCGCAGAAACTTTGAAAATTGCGGTTACAGGCGATTTGCCGCCACTCGATTTAGTAAAGGCAGACGGAACCCCTGCAGGTTTTAATACTGCCGTACTTTCCGAAATTGGAAAACGTCTGCAGAAAAATATTGAGATTATTCACGTTGACAGCGCAAGCCGTGCGGCGGCTTTAACTTCAAAGAAAGTTGATGTTGTTTTCTGGGCGATTGTTCCTGTCAGTGAAATTATTCCTGCCAACGCGGATAAACCGGACGGAATAGATTTAACTTCACCATATTATCGCGGCAGAATCGTTCACATCGGCTTGAAAAAATAATTTTAAGGAGTTATCCCTGATGAAAAAAATTTTTGCATTGGGTGTAATTGGTATTATTACCACAGTAATTTTTACAAGTTGCGGCGATGAAAAATCTGCAAATGATTCTTCAATAAAACTTGGATGTATTGAGCATTTGAATTTAGATGAAGACGCAGGAAATTCACGGAGAAAAGAAATTCACGAAAAAATTGAACAACTTGTAGGGTACAAAATACCTCCGCACGAACTCAAATTTTTTCCAAATTTAAATTCAATGCAGATGTCTATTGAATCCGAACAAATTGACGAAATTGGTACTTATCAGCCGGTTGCAAATTATCTTATGGCAAAAAATCCAAATTTTGAAGTAGTGGCAGGACACACTCCAAAAGAAGTTGGAGATAATTTTTGCTTTGCATTTCGTACAGAGGACGCTGAATTAAAGGCGGATACTGACCACGTAATTACAGAAATGAAAGCTGACGGCACTTTAGATAAATTGATAAAAACTTACATAACAGATTTAAAAGCTGATGAAGAACCGCCTACAGTTGCATTTGAAACTTTCAGAGGTGCAGAAACAATCACAGTTGCAGTAACGGGCGATTTGCCGCCGTTTGATTTAGTTTTGCCAAGCGGCAAGGCGGCAGGTTTTAATACTGCAGTTTTATCTGAACTCGGAAAACGTCTGCAAAAAAATATTGAAGTTATTCAAGTTGAAAGCGCGGCACGTGCGGCTACTTTAATTTCAAAGAAGTCTGATATTGTTTTCTGGGCAATAATTCCCCAAAGTGATGCGGTTTTATTGAATATTATTCCCGCTAATGTTGACAAGCCTGAAGGCGTTGAATTAAGTATCCCGTATTACAGAAGTCCCCTTGTCCACGTTGGCTTAAAAAAATAATTTTTAAGGAGATATAAAAAATGAAAAAATTTTTAGCATTAGGTTTAAGCTGTGTTTTGACAGCATCGCTTTTTACAGGTTGCGGCGAACAAAAAACTGAAACGCCTGCCCCCGCGCCCGCCGTAAATTCCGAACCCCAACCGATTAAGTTAGGAACGCTTAAATATCTTAACGCTGATGAAAAATTGTTAGACGAAAATATAAAAAATTCGCCCATTAAGCATAAATTCATTATTCATAACGATATTAAAACACTGAAAATGGCGTTGGAAAGCGGGCAAATTGACGAAATTTGTACTTATAAAACCGTTGCAGATTATTTAATGGCAAGAGATACAAAACTTGAAGATACCCAACATAAACCATATTACAAAATCAGTGATAAATTTGCATTTGCGATGCGTTCCGAAGATACCGCGCTGAAAGAACAAGTTGATGCGGCGATTGACTCAATGAAAAATGACGGAACTTTAGAAAATCTTATCAAAACTTATATCACAGATTTAAAAGCTGATGAAGAACCGCCTGCAGTTGCATTTGAAACTTTTGACGGCGCGGAAACTTTAAAAATTGGTGTAACAGGCGATTTACCGCCGCTTGATTATGTCAGTGCAGACGGCAAGGCGGCAGGTTTTAGCACTGCGGTTTTGGCTGAACTCGGAAAACGCCTGCAGAAAAATATCGAAGTCATTCAAATTGACAGCGGAACGCGTGCGGCGGCTCTCAAGGCAAACAAAATTGATATTTCATTCTGGGCGGTTTCTACAGCAGATAACGCTATATTGCCGGATTTGGACAAACCGGAAGGTCTTGAGCTTTCTTCGCCGTATTTTCAAGATTCAGGCGTTCATTTAACGTTGAAAAAATAATTTTTAACGAGGTCTTAAAATGAAAAAATTTTTAGCATTAAGTTTAAGCTGTGTTTTAACGGCGTCCCTTTTCACAGGTTGCGGCGAACAGAAAACTGAAAATCCCCCACCTGCACCTGCGTCTGAAGTTAAAACGGCACAACTGTGAGTTATTGCACCTTTAAATTTTGATGAAACAAAATTAAACGACGAAAATTTCTTAAAAGAACAAGAAAGTAAAGTTCGTGAAATTTTTGAAAATAGCACAGATATTCATAAAGGGAAACTTTTTACCAATTTGAATACAATGCAAATGGCGTTGGAGTCCGGTCAAATTCAAGAAATGGACATTTATAAGCCGGTTGCCGAATATCTTATTGCAAAAAATCCTAAATTTGAAATCTTGGAAAATCATATTCCAAAAGTTTTGGAGGACAAACTTTGCTTTGCATTTCGCACAGAGGATGTCGAATTAAAAGCGGCGGCTGATAAGGCAATTTAAGAAATGAAAAACGACGGCACTTTAGACAATCTTAAAAAAATTTATATCACAGATTTAAAAGCTGACACAGAATTAAAGGCAGTAGAATTTGAAAAAATTGACGGCGCAGACACTTTGACAGTTGCAGTAACAGGCGATTTGTCGCCGTTTGATTATGTCAGTGCAGACGGCAAGGCGGCAGGATTTAATACCGCAGTTTTGGCTGAACTTGGAAAACGTCTGCAGAAAAATATTAACATTATCCAAATTGAAAGTGGAGCGCGTGCGGCTACTTTGACTTCAAAGAAAGCCGATATGGTTTTCTGGACATTTATTCCGGCAGATGAAATAGTTTCTGCAAATATTTTACCTGCAGATCTTGATAAACCTGAAGGCATTGAATTAAGTACACCCTATTACACTTGTACAAAAGTTCACGTCGGCTTGAAAAAATAATTTTTAGAATATATATAAGATTAAGTTGGCGTTTTAAAATCAGATATGCTAAAATTAACCTGTAATTTTTGGGTAAAAAAATTTTAAAGGAGTGTTCCAAAAATGAAAAAACTTTTTACGTTAATGCTCATGCTTTTGGTAGCAGCGAGTTTCACGGGTTGCGGCGGCGGCGGCGGCACAACTACTGAAAATCAAACTTCGTCAACAACAAAGATCGGTATTCTTGAATATTTGAATACTAACGAACAACAATTTACAGGGTATGTCAAAAAGATTGTCGGTAACTACTCAATAAATATACCTAATCCGCAAGAATATAAATTCTTCTCCAATTTGACTTCAATGCAAATGGCGTTGGAAGCGGGACAAATTGATGAAATGAGTGCTTTATTGCCGGTTGCACGTTATATGGTTGACAGAAATCCCAAAATGCAAATTTTGGAAGACTATATGACTACCGGAACCAATAACTACACTAAAGACGGACAAGCACTTGAATTTGCAAACGATTTTTGTCTTGCGTTCACAACTCAAAATACCGCATTGAAAATTGCGGCTGATGCTGTAGTTGCCGATATGAACAAAGACGGCACTTTAGCAAAACTTACTCAAACTTATATTACAGATTTGAAAGCCAATGAAGAACCTGCACCTGTTGCATTTGAAAATATTGAAGGTGCAGAGACAATCAAAATTGCAGTTACAGGCGATTTGCCGCCTTTCGACTATGTAAACGCAGAAGGCAAAGCGGCAGGATTTAACACCGCATTTTTAGCTGAACTCGGTAAACGCTTGCATAAAAATATCGAACTTGTAAAGATTGACAGTGGCGCACGTGCGGCAGCATTGACTTCAGGTCAAGCTGATGTTGCTTTCTGGACTGTTGTTCCTGTCAGCCAAGTTATCCCTGCAAACGCTGATAAACCGGACGGAATTGAATTATCTGCTCCGTACTACAGAAGCGCAATCGTTCATGTTGCATTGAAGAAAAACTAAAAGTTCTAAAAGAAAGATAAAAATGGAAATTACAGACTTAATTTATAAAATTTTTATAAAAGACGGCGCGTGGCTTACAATTTCCAAAGGACTTTGGGCGACGGTGCAAATTTCTGCACTGTCGCTCCTTTTTGGTACAATATTAGGCTCGATAATCTGCTTTTTCCGCGTCGGAAAAATTAAGCCGCTGAAAATTTTCGCACAAGGTTATATTTCAATAGTTCGCGGTTCACCTGTTTTAATGTTGCTGATGTTATTGTTTTACGGCGTCTTTGCAAGAAGCGGGCTTGATCCTATTACTGTTGCAATAATAACTTTTTCTTTACATACGGCGGCACACGTTGCGGAACTTTTGCGCTCGTCATTAATGGCGGTTGACAGAGGACAAGTTGAGGCGGCGCGGACTTTGGGATTTTCCAAAATTCAAACGTTCAAACTTGTTGTACTGCCACAAATTTTAATAATTGCAAAACCGGTTTTTCAATCGACGGTAATAAATCTGATACAGTGGACAAGCGTCGTCGGCTACGTCACAATCACGGATTTAACCCGCGTCATTAACAATATCGCTTCCCGCACCATGCAACCGATGATAACAATAATTGGCGGTATGATAATTTATTTGGCGTTGTCTTATACAGTACAATGGATTTTCCATTTGACGGACAAGCAGCGCGGAGGTGAAACAAAATGAGCGTCATTGAAATTCACGGGCTGAAAAAATCTTTCGGTGATTTGCAAGTTTTA
Organism: uncultured Selenomonadaceae bacterium; assembly: GCA_905234045.1. Taxonomy (GTDB): domain Bacteria; phylum Bacillota; class Negativicutes; order Selenomonadales; family Selenomonadaceae; genus Quinella. The sequence continues at coordinate 20,370 of CAJOGS010000003.1, forward strand.
AACGGTATCGATTTTTCTATTGAGGAAGGCGAACGCATTGTAGTAATTGGCGGCAGTGGTTGCGGCAAAAGTGTTTTTCTGCGTTGCATTGAACTTTTGGAAATTCCCGACGCAGGAAATATTTTTATTGACGGTCAAGAAATTACCGCGCCGAATTGCAATATTGATAAAATTCGTCAGTCAATGGGAATGGTCTACCAAAGATTTAATTTATTTCAGCATATGACAGTTTTGGAAAATCTTTGCATTGCGCCGATGATGCTTTTAAAAATGCCACGCAAAGAAGCCGAAGAAAAAGCAATGCAACTGCTTACACAAGTTGGACTTGCCGCAAAAGCAAGCGTATATCCTGCAGTTTTAAGCGGCGGACAACAGCAAAGAATTGCAATTTGCCGCAGTTTAATGATGAATCCTAAAGTAATTCTTTTTGACGAGCCGACAAGTGCACTTGATCCTACAATGGTCGGAGAAGTTTTGGCGGTTATGCGTATGCTTGCAAAACAAAATCTTACAATGATAATTGTTACGCACGAAATGAATTTTGCAAAAGACGTTGCTACAAAAATTTTATTTTTTGCAGATGGCGGCATTTATGAACAGGGAACGCCTGAAGAAATTTTTGAAAATCCCAAACGGGAAAAAACTATTGCATTTATACAACGTCAAAAATATTTTCATTACGAAATTGACAACAAAAATTTCGACTTGCCGGAAATGCAAAACAAAATTTTGCTGTTTTCCGAAAAGTACGGCTTGAAAAACAAATATATCAATCGTCTGCAACTTTGTTGCGAAGAAACTATTTATTTATTGTTTGACAATGTTTATAAAAATACTGAAAAAATTTCTATAATTATCGATATAATTTATGCAGAGGCAATTAGAAAATCCGAATTTAAAATTTTGTGCGTCGGCAATGAATATAATCCTTTCGTTGGAATTGAAGGGCAAGAAGTGGAGGATAATTTGGGCTTGACGATTTTACAGAATGTCGCTCAAGATTTGAGTTATTCTTATGAAAACGGCGTCAACAAAATAAGTTTTAAACTCTAAGGCGGTAATGATTAGGTATTAGGTGCTGTTGGTAAAGTCAAAATTAGTGCAACGTTTGAGGTAATAAGAAACGGCGGTCACGGATGACCGCCGCCGCAACTAAAGAGCACGCTTGCTACGCAACCGCGCAGGGTGAGCAATGAAAAGTAAATTTAATAAAAAAATTTAACAAAGATATAAAAATTCTAAAATCAATTTTACCAACAGCCGTTCTAATCTCTAAAACCTAACCGCTAAAACCTAATCTCTAGGGTACAGGAATTAGTAAACAGTACTATCCCACTACCACACTATTTAGGCAGGAGGTTGATAATTATGTGGAAAATATTTCTTGTCGCAATACTAATGGGGACTACTTTAATTTTTGGAATTGGCGAAACGCGCAAAAAAGTTATAGACACGCCGCCGGAGCCTGAAGTTATTTTACCTGAAAAGCCGACTAAACCAAATGCAATTCTTAAGCACAAGCACAAAGACACTTGCAACGATACAACCGCCGAGCCGGTTCAAATTATTTGTATCCTTGATCGCAGCGGCTCAATGGCAAATTTGGTTAATGACACGATTGGCGGCTACAATTCATTTTTGGCGAAACAGAAAGAAAAAGCCGGCACTGCTGAAGTTACAACCGTTTTGTTTGATAACGAATACGAATTAATTGCAGACGGCGTAAACCTGAATGAAGTTGCTGATTTAGATTCTGAAACTTATTACGCACGCGGCACGACGGCTTTGCTTGACGCTGTTGGAATGACAATTAATAATGTTTTCGGCAAAATGGAGAAAAACGGCATTTGCCCCGAAAAACGCAGTGTATTGGTTATGATTATGACTGACGGTCTTGAAAATGCCAGCCGCGAATACAACAAGAAGACGGTTAAATCTTTGATTGAGGAAACTACCGAGAAATATCACTGGAACTATATTTTTATGGGCGCAAATATTGATTCTGCGCAAGAGGCGTCTTCAATCGGAATCAGCAAACGCCACGCAATGAATTATTCTGCAGACAGCGCGGGCGTTGCAAAAACTTTTGACAGAATGGCTGAAGCGGCTGATGAAGTTCGTGAAAACGGCAGCTTGCGTTAAAATTTGGGAGTTTTCAAATTGGAAGAAATTTTGGATTGGCTTAAACTTGCCGAAAAATTCGCTGAAGACGGCGACGCCGAATCAATGGTAGGTGCGGCAAATCAAATATTGGAGTTAGATAAAAATTGCGCCGACGGCTACGCACTCATAGCCGAATCGGCTCTTTATTTTTGTGACTTGGAATATTCCGAAAAGTTGCTTGCAGAGACTTTTTCACGGGATAAAAATAATTTGCGCGGGCGTCTGGTACGCGGCGGAATTGCCTTTGAACGTTTCCAACTGATAAAGGCGTTCCAACTTTTGGACAATGTTATAAAATTCGCCGAAAAACATTCTGATGATTTTTTGGCGCGTAAAGCGTTAATCAAGGCGTTATGTTGGACGGCGGACGGCTTATATTTGGCAGGAGAGGCAGAAGCGGCGGCTGAAAATCTGCGCGAGGCGTCAAGATTAACTGAAAACATTAACCACGCCGCCGAGCTTTTTTCAAAGCATTTATTTTTGAAAAATTACAATTCGCCCGCCGAAAAATCTTTGGCGCAGGAATATAATAAATTTTTCGCAAATATTACGCCTTACAGTCACGAAAATTATAATCACAAAAAAATTAAAATCGGTTACATTTCGCCTGATTTCAGACTTCATGCAGTTTCAAATTTTGTTCAGCCGTTACTGAAAAATTTCGACGACAAAAAATTTTCTGTAACTTGCTATTTCACGGGCGAGCCGGATTTTGTAACTCAAAAATTGAAGAATAAAAAAATTGCGTGGCGAGATTTAAACGGTATGGACGCCGCCACCGCCGCCAAAATTATTCGCAATGATGAAATTGATATTTTGGTTGACTTGTCGGGACATTCTCAAAATAATTGTCTGCCGATTCTTGCATACAAGCCCGCGCCGGTTCAAATCACGGCGATTGGCTACACTGCCACGACCGGTTTAAATTGCGTCGATTATTTTTTGACTGATAAAATTTGCGCGGACGATAATTTTACTGAAAAAATTTTGCCGTTGGACGGTTGCCAATTTTGTTTCAGTCCCGTTAAAGAATTTCCCGCCGTCAATCACATTAAAAATAATTGCGTGACTTTCGGCAGTTTTAACAATTTCGCAAAAGTTACCGATGAAGTTTTGGGCATTTGGAAAAAAATTCTTGACGCCGTGCCAAATTCCAAACTTGTCATTAAAAGCAAAATTTGCAGTATCGAAGACGGCAAAAAAATTTTATTGGACAGGTTGAGCAATTTAGATTTTGCGGCTGAAAGAATTGAAATGCGCCCGTACAGCAAGGATTATTTGGAGCAGTACAACGAAATTGATATTGCGCTGGACAGTTTCCCCTACAACGGCGGCTTGACGACTTGCGAGGCGTTATATATGGGCGTTCCCGTTATTTCATTGCGCGGCGATTATCACGGCGCAAAAATTGGCGCGTCAATTTTGACTGCCGCCGGTTTACCTGAACTAATCGCGCAGGATTCTGACGACTATATTAAAAAAGCCGTCGAACTTGCCGACGGAAAATTTGCAGATTATCATAAAAATCTGCGTGAAAAAATTTCAAAGTCTGCACTGATGAACGGCGAAAAATACGCGGCTGAAATTGAAAAACTTTTTGAGTCAGTGCGGTAGTTGTATAGTTGTGTAGTTAGTTGTTAGGTGCTGTTGGTAAACTCTTTTTTTAGATATGTTTTTTATTAAATGTACTTTTTCTTTGTCTTGTCAAAGAGCAAACGCTCCTACTCGTCGCCTTTGCAAGTACCAAAAAGAAAGACGCTGCTGCCAGCAAACGCTCCTACTCGTCGCCTTTGCAAGGTTTTTCGCGTTTGGCGCGGTAAAAAGTCAGCCATTCAGCCGCGTCCCACCTTTTACACCGAATTTTAATCACAGGCAAAAACAGAGACGGGGCGCGGGTATACTGACAAAAAGAAATTTGCTGAAGGTTAGGTAATTCCAACTATCAAAATTTTTTAGTTGTAGCATTGTTTACTTTACCAACAGCTCCTAGTTGGGTAGCAACTTTGCGGATTAGTTTTAATGTCTTTTCTTTTGTTACTTTTCAACTAAAGAGCAATCTCGCAGGGGTTAGGGCGTGTTGGTAAAATATTATTAGTTTAATTTTTTTTAAAATGTACTTTATTTTTGCATTGCGAAAAAGTAGTTTGATAGTGCAATAGTTCGATAGTAAAAACTATCATACTAACAACTATGGCGTATTGAAAAATTGATTGAAATTGCTGACGAATTAAAGTTCCTTTCTTTTTGGTACTTTTTCAGCTAAAGAGCACGCTTGCTTCGCAACCGCGCAGGAGCAGCAAAGAAAAAGTACGTTCAAGATATAAAAACTTTCAACAAAAAATAAAATTTTACTGATGAATTTTAGTTAATGAAATTTTTTTAAATGTACTTTCTTTTTTTCTGAAGCAAAAGTAGTTGGATAGTGTGATAGTGGCGTAGCGGTTAGCTATTGGCTATCGAACTACCACACTACAAACCGTCCGTACTTTGCGGATTTTAAAAAATTTGTGGATTTTTGAATTATTCAACACGCACTAGCAAAGAAAAGTACGTTTAATATAAAAAAGTCTAAGTAAAAATCAAATAAAAAAAGCCGTCGAAATGGCGGCAATTTTTAAAATTTAATGCGAAAAAACGAAAATGGAACGCCTGAAACTGTTCAAGACGTTCCATTTTGCGATAAGTGCGCTATGTAAAATGGTGCGGATGGTGGGAGT
>CAJOGS010000004.1 GCA_905234045.1 uncultured Selenomonadaceae bacterium
TTGAGAGTCTGTTAAATCTGTCGGATATCTTTTTCGTTTTAAATAATCTTGTTTCATAGTTTCAGTCTACCATTTTTTCTCTGTGAAAACAACTTCTTATTTTTTTCTCCCCATTCTTTTTCTTCCAAATATTTGCCTTCGTGGCGTATGTAGTCTATATGTTGCACGGGGGATATTCGCGTTCCGTCCGGCTTTTTATCTGATTTCAATCTAAAGTGGTACATCGCCACGTTCCTTTTTCCTCCCTTCTTTTCAGCCAACCGCAGGTTCAATGAGCGTTAGCGATTGGCATTTTTTCTTCTGATTTTTTGCCTGTAAATGGCGTAAAATCCCCTTTTTTTCATTTTACTTCAGTAAAATGAGTAAGTGAACATCTCGAATAATTATCTTTTTTTTATCTTACCACATTTTTTTAAAACGTGTTGCACTAAAAATGCACAATTTTTTGTGCATTTTCGGAAAAGCTAAAAATCTTGTGATATAGTAAACGTCGGTGAGGGTATTTTGAAAGTATCTGCTGTTTATCACTTGAAATCCGAATCTTGCAAACTTCTAGCGAATTTGGAAAAATTGGAAGGTGAAATTTCTGGCTTTGATGTCGAATTTTACAATAAAAAAATGGCGAAGAAAAACTCCGAATTGCTGGAACTTCGTAAAACACGCCAAAAGTTGGCTGACAAGAAAAAAATATTTGCGCCTCTATTGACAAACTTCAGAATCAAAAAAATTGAAGAATCTGCCAATAAATCAGTTGAAAATTTTTCAAAAGAAAATCCCAAAATTGTAAATAGTGCCGGTCGCTTTGATTCTGTTTCTGATGTTGTTCAAAAATAATGCTTTGAGGATGTTTTATGGACAATAAAGAAATTTTAAAAAATCGACGGAAAATAATTCTGGATATTTGTCAGCATATTCGTCATAATCATTTTAGATTTATAAATGCGAAAAATTTTTCTGAGAAACCATACTTGGACTGGAAAATTAATTCGTAAATTAAAAACTTTTGTCGTGTAAATATACGCTAAAAATGTTATAATTTTTAAAGCATTTATGGAAGATCATTCGTTAGATGTTTTGAATTTTTAAATAAAGGATGCGTAGATTGAAATGCTGTTAAGCTATAAATTCAAGAATTTTTGTTCATTTAAGGAAGAAGTAGAATTTTCTCTGCTGGCAACTGAAGATAAACGTACAGATTTTCCAGAAAATTATTTTCACGGTACGACTGATGTTTTGAAGTCTGCCGTTATTGTCGGTGAAAATGCGGGCGGTAAATCTAATTTTATTAAAAGTCTTCAATACCTTAAAAAGTTTTTTAAAGATAATCAATCTGTAGCATCAAATATTGAATATTTAAATGATGATTACACCAAAACTAAAAAAAATTTGCGGTATTGTGATACTCTGCAAACTTTTTCACTTGAAGTGCTTATAAAAAATGACATTTACGCTTATGATTTGAACATTGATTATTTGGGTATAAAAGATGAAAAATTAAGCATCAAAAAACAAGGTACAACACAATATACACCGATTTTTATATTGGAACGTTCTGAAGAAGATGACCTGTTGCAAAATTTAGTTGAAAAAAATTTCAGAGAGTGGAATCTTTTAAACTTAAAATTTCGAGTAACGTTAAATCAAAATTATGAGCAACTCAAAAATTTTCTAAAGTCTAAGCCAGCGAAAAATGATTCTATTGGACTTTATCTTTCAAAAATAGCGTTACTGGATGTTCCTGAAGCCGTTAATTTTATCAACTGGATCAATAACACACTTTGTTTTGAATTTGCTCCTTATTCCGGCTATGAATCTTCTGACGAAAGATTAAAAAAATCCGATATTTTAAAAATAATCACTGACCGCCGTTTCATTGAAATTTTGAAAATTATTGATTCCAGCATTGTAGAGGTAAAGCCGGATAACAGTTTTCCTTACCAAAATACAATTATTGTACGCCAAAATTCTGAAAGACAAATTTTTGAACGTGAATTACAATTCGATTCTGCAGGTTTACGCGATTATTTCAGATGGGCAATTCAAATTTTCAAAGTAATTTATGAAAATAAAGTGCTTTTTGCCGATGAAATGGATCGAGCATTAAATCCCGTTCTTTCTGATAAAATTGTTTCTCTTATTCACGGAACTGAGCATCAAGGGCAATTTATTTTTACTACTCACAATGTTTTACATTTAAATTTAAGAAAACAGATGAAAGAGCAAATTTATTTTGTAACTAAGGACTTGTCTACTCTGCACTCTGAATTGTACTCACTCGCTGATTTTTCCGATATTGATTATGATTCTGAAGAAAATATTTATGAATTTTATTTGCGTGGCGTTTTAGGGGGTATTATTCGTGGCTAGAATTAAACGTCAATGCAAGAAAACTTTTGTAATTTTTTGCGAAGGAAAAACTGAATGTAATTATTTCAAAGCTATTACTCCCGCAAACGTTGATATAGTATTAAAGCCAATGGATATGCAAGGGGGCGGTTATAAATCTTTTTTGGATTATGTTCTTAATTATGTACGACAAAATGGTTCTATGAATCGTTTGGCGACTTTTATTGTTGTTGATGGCGATAGGGCTAAAGATAACTCTGTAGAATTAGCCGCATTGCAAAACTTGCAAAAATACTGCGCTAACCAAAATAAGCGTGACAACAAATCGCCTTATTTTCTGATTGTAAATTCTCCAGATTTTGAATACATCGCTTGCTTACACGATCCTGAATATTCCGGCGGCGATACTACTCAGCATATTAAAAAAATTTTTAAATTTAAAAGTTTAGACGATTTCAAAAAGAATCCCGATATTTTCAATTTTTTAAACTGTAATTCCAGAAATTATCAAAATATGATTAACAGGGTAAGAAATAAGCCCAAATTACTTTCCAATTCCTTTGAAAGAAAAGGGATTTTTATCATTTTTTTTAATACAATCGTTCATTGGGAATTAATTGACCAAAAAAACTCGAATATTGAAGAATTTTTCGATATTGTTATGAGCGATTAGCTATTTTACACAATTTAAACTTTTTCAAAAAAGCTAGAAATGACGCTGTTTTCTATACAGAGATTCACTAAAGACCATCATCTAAAAGACGGTGGTCTTTATTTTCTGCAAACTGAACATTAGCGGAATTGTAAAGTTTTTTTTATCTAAATGCTAAAATGCTCTCAATCGCGTTTAAATGGTCTAGGAGTGACGATTGACATTTACAGGTAATTTTTTTTCCCAAAAACAACCAACAAACGCCCCTTAAATCCAAGATTTCTCATTTTCGTGAAAATTTTTTCAACGTGCTAAATGCTTTTTACTGAAATTCATTATCATTTGCGCCGTCATTGTTTTGTTTGCTGATTTTTCTGCGAAGTTGGAATTTTTTCTGGATGCTGAATTTTTCTCTTCCGTTGTCCCCTTCAACGCGCCGAATTTTAGCGCGTAGCGCGTTAAAAAATTCGCGCTTTGTTATAAAGTATATAGAGTATACAAAGTATATGGATATAGAATCATTCTCATTTAGCCTTAAAACCCGCATTGGAACGCCAAAAATTTTAAAAAGTCAAATAGGCGAAGGTAGCTTTTACCCCGTAGTAAGGTAGCTTTTACCCCGTAGTAAGGTAGCTTTTACCCCGTAGTTAACCGTGCAAAAAAAGTATAGTTCGTATAATTAAACAATATATCAAAGGTAGCTTTACGGGTAGTTAAATGTGCAAAAAAAATATAGTTTTTGATTTTTATATAACCAAAAACTATATAAATTTTATAGTATAGATTTTGCGGTAATTAAAAATCTATTGAAATGGAGTAGAATTTATTTTCACGTTTAACAAATTCATAACCGCTGATGAAATTTTCTGAAACGAAGTGATCTAAAATGCAGGAAATATACTTGCGAAAATCTTGTTTCTGCCATTTGGTGTCCGGCAAGCCGCAATAGCTGAAAATGGTATCAAATAAAATTGAAGTGTTTAATTTGCGAACGCGCTTACTGCGTTTTGGGTCGTGACTACCTTTGATTTTTAAAATATGCTCCAGCAGATAATATCTGATTTTTAAAGTTTGTTCGGTAGCACGAAGAGGGACGGCAAGCAGATTAGTGTTACAACGTGTAATTTGACCTTTCATTTCAGCAACACGAAGTAAAACGGGGTCGCCAAAAAGGATAACTGCTCCGTCGGTAACTTTGCCATTGACAACGGCGCAAATAATCTCACTGGGAAGTAATGCGCTTTTTAAAATGATTTGTCCTTTAGAATCTGGAACGGCGTTAATTTGTGCGGCGTATTGTTTGAAATGATTTGCAAGTGCAGTAACGTCAACTGTAATTTCAGTGCGTCTAAGTTTACTTAAACTTTGCTCAATGGCGGCTTTTATGTTTAAGGCTTGATCTAATCTCACGCCGCCTATGGTGTGGAAAAGTCTGTTTAAACTAATGGTAGTATTGCCGCTTGCAATTTCTGAAATAGCCCCTGAAAAAATAAGTTTGTCGAAAGGATCGATTGAAACGTTATTGCCGTTGTCGTCTTTAATAAAATTAATTTTTACAGGTGTTTCAATGCCTAAACGGCGATCTTCAATTATAGCCCCAATACCGTCGATCTTAGCGTTAAAAACGCAATTTGAAAGTTTGTCCAACAATACAAGTAATTCTTTGCATTTTTTGAGTTGAATTTTGTTAGAATTTTGGTTCAGCATCTTTTGTCCTCCCGTTTATTTTCGTTGTAATACCTGCGGCGTTTTTCTGATAGTCAGTATATTCGTCGGTAACAGTTAAATAGGTTTCTTCGTTCATAGGTTTAAAATAATCGACACTAGGATAGTAGAGAAAACCAACATCAAAATTTCTGCCAAAACGATTTTTTAGGCATTGAAGTTGGATTTGGCGTGGGTTGTCTCGTTTGGCTTTCTCAATATTTTGGCGGGTGCGTTCGCCGTCAAGTAAAAGCTGTAAGCCCCAAATAGCGTCGGCGGAAAATTCAATGTTACCGCTTTCTTTGAAACTTTCAAAAGAAATATCGGTGTTGTAGTTAGCGCGGTTGAGACTGCTGACAATGAAAAATGTAGAGTTAGTTTTGCGCTGAAAAGTTTTTAACTTAAGCAAAATACCGTCAATCACGTTTTTAACATTATCGCTTCCTGCCGCTAAAAGTTGTAAATAATCAATCGCCACAATCGGCGGTTTATCTAAATTTGTACAGACTTTCTCAAGTCGTTCGAGAAGAGCCTCAATGTCAGGATTATCAATTTCCCAAACTCTTAAATTTGTAAGTTCCTGCGACAAGTTATCTAAAACTGTGTCGAAGTTGGCGCGGTGGTCGTAAAATCTGCTTTTAGCGATATTAGACGCTGTTAAAACTTTTTCTGGGATACTGTTGAAATTATTAGATTCGATTTTATAAACTTCACGGGCAACGGTCTTACAATAAAGTTCGCCTTTTGCCATTTCATAGGAGCAAAAAAAGCAATGTTCGCCATTTCGTGACATTTGCTCTAAAAGTTGCCAAACAAAAGTAGTTTTGCCGAGTGCTGACAATCCGCCGATAATGTAAATTCCGGGCAAAAGTCCATTCATTTCATCATCAATATTTGAAAAGCCTGTGACGCGGTCGGCGAATTGTTTTTTTAAATTGAGATAATCCATAAATTGACTATCTTTGAAATAATCCGCGCCGGATTCTCCGAGTAATTTCTGATTTTTAGCGTTTTCAATTTTTTCAAATTCATCTTTTGCAAATTTGATAGAATCATTGAGCATTTTGGAAAGTTCGGAAATGCCGTTATTTGCGTTTAAAACGTCATTAAGGTCTTTTCCTTCGGTTTTAGTGATATTAATCGTGCAAGCGATGTAACCTGCCTTAATGAGGCTATTAAGCACGTTTACGGCGGCATCTTGTCCAGCGTGTTTGCCGTTTTTTTCAACATCAGTATCAAAAGCAATGGCGACAGGGATATTTTTGTTTGGAAAAAGTTCCAAAATTTTGTTGACAAGCAAGTCTTTATTTGGCGTACCGTTGGCGGCGATAATAGCAAAATCTAAGTCAGTCCCCAATGCTTGAAGAATAGACGCGCCGTTAATTGCTCCTTCGACAGCTAAAACGAATTTAGGATTTTGGGGCAGGTATAATGTAGAAGTGCCGGAAGGTTTCAAATTACTTTTAGCGTCGCCGTCAATCTGTCTGGCAAGTAAGCCGCCATTATCATTTGGAATTAGCATCGCAGGAAATGTAAAATTGTTGTTGGTGTGCTTATAGGTCGGGCAATATTGCCAATTCAGAAAATTTAAAACGTCATAATCTATAGCGCGGTATTTACCGCCGTGATTGTCCAAAAATTTTTTGAGTTTGCCGTGAGATTGTTTAAGAAAATTTTCTGCTGCTTGTTTTTGTTTCAAAGTGTCGGATTCAATTTCTTTAACCTGAGGGAGTTGTTTTTCATCGGAGTGGGGAAAAATTTTATTTTTATCGTTGAAATTATCAAGGTCAATCCCTTCAACTTGGCAAAGTTGTTTAACGCCTTCGACAAAGTTGGTTAAATCGATATTGTAGTAGTGTGCGGCAATGTCAATGTAACTGTAAACGCCTTTAGAGTGTCCGCACTGTTTACCGCACAAAAGGCGAGTACCGTCAGAGGAAAGATTCGCACCAGTCCTTGAACTGCCTGAACCATTACCGCAAATGCAGACATAACCATTTTTAGTCGGTGTGAGCATATGCAATGGAATTGGACGGTTTTTTAATTCTGATACAATTTTTTCAAAATCCATTTGAAATTTACCTCATCAACTGATAAACTATCAGTAGCACTTATATTATTATTTTTTATATTGTATTTTTGGCTCGCTTGGCGGGCTTTTATTTTTGTCCAAATAGATCACTTCTCTTGTGAATTTTCTTTTTTTTATTTTGGGCAGAAAATGTTTTATCAAATTCTTTTTCAAATTTGTGAATTTCAACATTGATTATATCTATAAAATCTCTCCATTTTTTATAATTTGAATTTTTCTTAACTATAACGCTTAACGTTACAATTTTTGTGAATATATCACACAAATTTTAATACGTCAAGATGAAATAAAAAAGACTGCTGATAACAACAGTCTAGTACATATTACTTAGGTTTTTTTTGTATTTCGTATAATTCGTCTAAAGAAAGATCGAAAAGTTTTACGAGTTTTAATAAATTTTTTATCGGCGGCTCGGTTTTACCTGCTTCATAATCGGAAACTCTCATTTTTGCAACGCCTAAATAGTTTCCTACTTTTTCTTGTGACAAATTATTTTTCAACCGTGCCGCTTTGAATTTTGCTCCAACTTTAATTTTTCTTAATTTTTCTATTGCTTGAGCGTTTTCTTCAATAGCGTTTGTAAAAATATCAACGATTTCACTGGCTTTACTTGCATATTCGGAATAATCATTTAATGATTCAGCGATACTGACTAATTTTTTTTGAGATTCTGGATCAGTATTGCCTTTTAATTCTTGAAAGTTTTTCTTTGCGTTATCTCGACGATTTTCAAAGTCAATTACTTGTTTACTAAAATATTCTTTTTCCCTAATTAAGTCATCGTCATTTAATTTTCCTGCTCTCTGATGAAGAAAATATGCCATTGTTGGCAAAACTCCGATATTGTAGCAATTGCTTCTAAACCATTCAAAAGTTTCAGAGTCGCTTTTTTTGCTATTCGTGTCACCCATTGCAGGGAAAGTAATATCTTTTTGATTTTCAACCATTATCATCAACACCCATCACATGAGAATTAGACCGAGCAGAAGATTTTTTTGTCGCCGGTTTAGTATTTTTAGTTTTGTTTTTTGCAGTTTTGACATCGCCACCAAAGTTTATCGGCTCTTTTTCTCGTGCCGCCTGTTCTTTAATCCTCGCCGTATTGTTTTTGACGAGAACGTTGCAAACGTCAATCATAAAAGCTGACAAATTTTTACCATAAGAACTGGCAAGACGTTCAATATCGCGTTTTAAGGTTGGCGAAACATTGAAGTTAATTTTTTCAGTATTAGCCATAAAATCTCCTATTTTCTAAAAATTATTCTTCAATTTCTAATAAAAATTTGCGAAAAATTTTTTCTGAAAAAAACTTTGAAAAGTAATCTCAACATAAATTCTCAAATATTACATATTCTTCTGTAATATTTTGCTATTTGTAATATTTTACGGAAAAAATATATATAATATTATATTATTTGTCAAGAAAAAATATCTTTAGGATATTATATTATTTTATCCTAAAAAATATCGATTATTATTTTATTTCTTGCTCAAGTTCATCAAATTCTTGAGTGGAGAAAAAATTGCTTAACGTAATTTCAAAGCCATCGCAAAGTTTTTTAATAGTGACAATGCCAGGATTTTTACTTTCGCCATTTAAAATACTTTTTACCGTAGCTTGCGGAACACCGGCGATGTTACTAATGGCATTTGGAGTAATATTGCGCTCTCTACATAATTGCTTTATGCGATTGGATACAGCCTCTCTCGTGTCCATAAAAAAACCTCCTGTTGTTTCATCCGTAAAAAGATAAAACAATAGGAGGCTTTTCATTAGTGATATTTCACTAATGAAAAAATTTATGCTATTATGTAGTGATAAATCACTATGAATATTATTAAATATCAGGGTTTCCTCTAAAATTATGTGTTATTCAGACAAGAAGGGAGGGAACCAATATGAGTAACAAAATTTATGGTTATATTCGTGTTTCTACGAAAGATCAAAATGAAGATAGACAACGTATAGCCTTGCTCGAATTCGGAGTACCACAAAAAAATATTTATACGGATAAACAAAGTGGTAAAAATTTTGAACGTCCTCAATATAAGAAGTTGCTGAAACTTCTAAAAAAAGGCGATACGCTCATCATAAAAAGTATTGACCGATTGGGTAGAAATTATGCGGAAATTATCGAACAATGGCGAGTTATAACCAAAGATAAAAAAGTTGACATCGTTGTGTTAGATATTTCGCTTCTCGATACACGACAAAGTCACGATCTAATTGGAACACTCATTGCAGATTTAACGTTACAAATATTGTCATATGTTGCTCAAGCGGAACGTGAATTTAATCGCCAAAGACAAGCGGAGGGGATAGCCGCTGCTAAAGCACGCGGTGTTAAGTTTGGAGGTATACATAAAGAACGTCCTATTGAGTTTAATTCCGTGCGTGAAGAATGGGAAAAAGGAGAAATTTCAGCTCGTAAAGCCGCAAAACGACTTGGAGTTACTCATCCGACTTTTTTAAAGTGGGCAAAATCATAAAAGCAAAAAGCGGTAAATGAAGTACACTCCACTTACCGCAAGAAACCCTGATCTATATAAAAAATGTTTTTTCTGAAAATTATTACTTATTCTAGCATTTAAAGTTATTTATTACAAGTATTTTTTACTTTAAAGTAATTTTTTTATGTCAAAATTTCTTCATTATCATTGGAAATTGAAGTGTACTTTTATTTCCAATTAAGTGTTAATAAGCTGTATATAAAAATAAATGGTTACTTAGTTATTTTTCCAGAGGTAAAAATTTTTAAAAACGTTAATTTTAGTAATTTATCAAATAAAAAGTTTATTTTGTAATGATTTTAACTTTATAATACGACCTCTTAGTTTCGGAAAAAATCAAAGATAAAATTTTCGCCGCGTTATTGAAGACAAAATTTTTGCAGTGATCATTGTCCGTTAATTTGGAGATAATTTTATGAATACGAAAAAATTTCTAATTGCCATAATGTTGGCAGTAATTTATACGCCGTCAGTTTTTGCTGAAGAATCTAAACAAGAAGCAATTTTTATCGAGGCAATTTCTGAAGTCAACAGAGGTAATCTTTCCGTTGACGAAATACGAACGCGTCCCACAACCATTTCATCATCAACAAAAAAAATTCACGTTGCGGCGGACGGCTATTATATTTCAGACGGTAATTTAAAGGAAAGTCCTTATGTTGCCAAAGATAGGGCGCGACTTGCCGCAAAACGTGCGTTGAGCGAACAAATCAGTATACATATAAAATCTATTTCTGAAATGAAAAACGGCAAACTTACACGCGACGAAATACACACACTTTCTGTAATTGTCATGCAAATAAATACCGAAACAATCACGACTCAAGCAATGGAAAATTCGGCGGTGCAATATCAATGCCACATTGAAGCACTTATTGACGAATCAAATATTTTTGCACAAATGGACGCAACCGGAAAAAATAAATTTCATGAGACTGTCCGTCGCACTGTCGAAATTGAAAAAGAAACTGCCAGACTTAATGCCGAATTAGATTCCCTGAAGAAAAAATTTTTAACGGCATCTAATGTTGAACGTACCGCGATTAATGCAAGAATTCAAATTAACGAAAAAAATTTTACGGCGGTTATGCTGAATGAACAGGCTTATCTTGCAAATTATCAAATGAACTTCGATAAAGCCATTGAATATTGCTACAAGGCGATTGAAATTAATTCTGTTTCCGCCAATGCGTGGAATAATCTTGGCTACGCTTACAACTATAAAGGCAACCTGGAAAAAGCTGTTGAATGTTATCAAAGAGCGATACAGATTAATCCCAGCGACGCAACACTTCAGATAAATCTTGGAAGTGTGTACGATTCAATGAAAGATTTTGACACGGCAATTAAATATTACCAAAATGCACTTAAATTGGAGCCGAAAAACGCCAACGCCTTAAACAGTTTAGGGTATATTTATATTCAAAAAGGAGATTTTGATAAAGGTATTGGATATTGTCAAAAATCTCTGGAGTTCGATAAAAATAATGCGGCGGCGTGGAACGGCTTGGGCTATTCTTACAATCAGAAAAAGAGTTATTACAAGTCTGTTGAATGTTGCAGAAAGGCGGTTGGTTTAAATAAAAATTACGCTAACGCTTGGAATAATCTCGGTTATGCTTGCTCAAAAATCAACCGTCTTGAAGATTCTTACAACGCTTATTTGAACGCCGTCAAAATTGCGCCGAATGTTCAGCTGTATCGAAATAATTTTGAAATTGCCAAAAAGCGAATAACCTCTTTTAAAAGTTTATAATACAGTATTCGTTTTCATTGAATAAAAAACGAAAACTTTAATTGGCAATTAAAAAAGATGAATAACTATTTTGAATAGTTCAAATAAATTTTAAGGAGAGTTTTTTATGTCTACTTGCAAAATCGGTACTACAAACTATGACTCGTTACAAGCCGCAATAAACGCGGCAAGTATCATCGACATCATAACTTTGCTTGAAGCAAATACTGAAGATGTCACAATTATCGGCAAAAACATTACTCTTGAACTCGACGGATTCAGCTACAAAGGCGGTGTAAAATTAAGTAGCGGCGGAAAATTGACAATCGGCGATGATTATGTTGAAGCCGAAAACGGTTCTATTACTACAAGCTATGACGGCGGATTTAAAAATATTTTAGGCTCTGAAGATATTGACCAAATTATTACAAACGCCAATAACATTATAGTAAACGGCGGTAGCGGAAGTGACTATATTGAAAATTACGGCAAAAATGTCACAATCAATGCAGGCGCGGGAGATTGCGACGTTTATAATATCGGCGTAGATGCCTCAATCGACGGTGGCGCAGGCAATGATTTTATCCTAAACGAAGGCTCAAATGTAACAATACACGGCGACGCGGGTGAAGATTCTATTTTCAACGAAGGTTCAAACGTCACAATCAACGGCGGCGCAGACAACGATACTCTCTATACTCATAACGGTAGCTCAAATGTAACAATGGACGGCGGCACGGGTGATGATTTTATCCATTTGGATGGTAGCAATACCAGCGGCAATGTCATAAAAGCGGGCGAAGGTGACGATACTATTTCAGGTTACATTTCAGGTGCAGGTACAATTAACGTCACATATACAAAGGCGGAAGTCAGCGGCAACGATGTTATTTTGACGACTTCAAAAGGCACGGTATTAATCCTTAACGCTGCAGAACAGACTATCAATCTCAACGGCACAGATACTGTTATTTCTGTAAATTCTACTGACACACCTACGGACACACCTACTGATACTTCTGACGACAAAAATGTTTGCAAAATTGGCAAGACAGAATATAAAACTTTACAAGCGGCAATAGACGCGGCGAAAAATAAAGACACAATAACATTGCTTAAAGCAAATACTGAAAATATAAAAGTCAGTGATAAAAATATTAATATTGCACTTGGTGACTACAGTTACAAAGGCAACGCAACATTAAGCGGCGGAAAATTGACAATCGGCGATGATTATGTTGAAGTTAAAAGCGGTACTGTTACTACAAGCTATGACGGCAGATTTAAAAAAGTTATCGGATCTGATTCGGCTGAAGAAATTAAAAACCAAGCCGCGCGTGCTTCAGTAAATGGAGGCGGCGGCAATGATACTATCACCAACACAGGCAATAACGTTTCAATAGACGGCGGCGCGGGAAATGATTTACTCGTTGGTGGCAACGGCGCAGAAGTTTTTGTTGTAGATGAAGGCAACAACACAATCAGTGGTATTGATGAAAATGACGTTATTGAAATCAAACAGAGAACGATTGACGGAGTAGTGGCTAAAGGCAATGATATGATTCTCACGCTTGATAACGGCGATTTGTTGACGGTTGAGAACGCCAAAGGTAAAACCGTCAAAGTCAGTGACGTTTACACGAATAAAGGCGGCGTAAAAATGCAATTCGGTGACGGTGAACTTTCAGTCACAGCTGATGATGTTCACCATGTGGAAACAGACGGCACGCCCGCAAAAGTCAAAGTTGACAGCAATTATAAAGGCAATGGAGTTTTCAATCTCAGTAACCACAATTTCAACGATAATCAAAATCCAAGTTTCTATGGCAACATTAAAGACCTTGACGCCTCAGCATACGACGGAAAAGCTACACTCATCGGCAATGAAAACGGCAACGAAATAAAAGCAAGCAAAGGTAATTCTTTATTGAACGGCGGCGCGGGTGATGATACGCTGGTTGGCGGCGACGGTGCAGATACATTTACAGCAGTTACAGGAAATGGCAACGATTTAATTAAAAACTTCAAAGCCGGTACAGGCGATGACGCAGATAAAATTGTTATCAACGGCGTAATAGATACAGTAAACGTTGAAGGCAAAAATATAGTCCTTTCAATAGACGGCAACGACAAAGTTACTGTTGAAGGTATTGAAGGTAACGTGTTCCTCTTTGAAAACGAATACACTGCAGGAAAAATTAATATGAACATTGCTGACAAAGAATTGAACGTCAAAGAAGACGGTTACTATTTGGCGGTGGGTGAAGACGCAACAGTTAAACTTGCCGAATACAGCGGCAAGAGTAAGGTTATAGACCTCAACAACGGTCATTTTGAAGAAAAAGACAATATCACATTTTATGGTAACGACAAAATAAAAGAACTTGATGCGAGCGATTACGCGGGAGATATTGCACTTTATGGTAACGATAAGGACAACGTCATTAAAGCAGGTAGCGGCAACGATACACTTTGGGGCGGCGCGGGTAATGATACGCTGATTGGCGGCAACGGCGAAGATACTTTTATTTACAAACCAAACAACGGTAATGACGAGGTACAAAATGCGGGTAAAGGTGACTGCATAAAACTTGACGGTATTGATGTAAACTGGTGTACAAAAGTTGGAGATGAATTGTTTGTAGGTAATGATGTTAAATTTGAATTTGCGGACGGCGGTTCATTCCTTGTCAAGAATGGTCAAGCTGACGGCATAACTTACGAAGTTGAAGGCAAAACATATTCAGTTGTTAAAACTGCTTCCGGCAGTCACTGGCAAGAAAAATAATCTCACTGACAATATAGAAATTTTTAAAATTTACATTCCGTCAGAGTAATTGTATCGCCTATTTTAAGCAACTAATTTACTCGGCAGACTTTTATAACTGATTAAATTTCAGATTTTAAAAAGCACGTCAATTCTTTTAAGTTTTATAATATGGAGGTTTTTATATAATGTTTATTAAGGTTCCGCACTTACCCGGAAAGAGAAAGCTATTAAAATTAATAGCCGCGTCCGTAGCTTGTACAACATTCTTTCCGATCAATTCAGTTTCTGCAGAAGATATAGACGATTCAAACGACGACAACAAAAATGTTACGGTAAAGAATTATCTCGAAGGCGAAGATTTTATTTTCACTGCTGAACGTATTCCTACAAATCGTTGGGACACGCCTGCAAATGTTTACGTCATAACAGCTGAAGACATTGAAGAAAACCATTATCAAACTATCGAAGAGGCGTTAAACCACGTCAACGGCGTTGTAACGGTTATGATTGGTTCAAAATCAAGCGTGGCGGCTATGAACGGAGATTCGCGTGTTTTGTTGCTGATTGACGGACGACGCGCCAATAATTCTCAAACGGACCACAACCCTTTGTATAAGTCAGATTTAATGATGTTCCCTTCAATGAAAAACATTGAACGCATTGAAATTGTAAAAGGCGGATATTCTGCGCTTTACGGTACTGATGCAGTTGGCGGCGTCATTAACATTATCACAAAAAAAGGCACACGCAACGAAACAACTTTGGATTTAAATTACGGTTCTTGGAGCAAGCAAAACTACGAATTGACGAATCAAGGTGAAGTCGGGAAATTCAGTTGGTTTCTTACCGGCGCACTTGCACAAAGTGACGCTTACCATTATAAAGGACCCGGAACCGATGCTTTAAGTGATGTAAGCGATTATAACGACAAAAGTTTTTCAATTCGTATGGATAATCGATTCACTGACAGAGATTCACTGACATTTGGAGCAACTTATAAAACTCACAAATGGTTTGATAAACATTTTGGCGGACGTTATAACAATATTTCTTTATCTTACAATTTCAAAGAAGGCACAACTACGCCCGGTTGGTTGCGCTATTTTAATAACAATAAAACAATTTGGTTGCCTGAAAGAACAAATATGAGAATGCAAGGAGTTGAATATCAAAACGGCTGGGAATTTGGACGTCATAAAATTATTTTAGGCGCAGAATGGCACAAAAATGAAGCGTCTGATCCCGAAAACGGCTATAAAGACAAAGACGTAAATAACGGAGGCTTTTATATTCAAGACACAATCAGATTGGGCGATAAATGGAATGTTATTCCCGGCACTCGTTATGATCACAGCAGCAAATACGGGAATAATTGGTCGCCGAAACTTTCGGCAAACTATCGCGCTGATGACAAAACTAAAATTTACGCCTCTTGGGGACGTGTTTACAGAACGCCGACACTTGCCGAACTTTATATTGTTGATGAATTAAATGACTATTACGGCAATGAGTATGTACTTGCAAACGGCGGAGAAAATAAATTGCGTTCCGAAAAAGGACACACCGAAACAATTGGTATTGAACACAATTTTACTGACGATATTGGAATTGCCGTGAATTTTTTCCATTCAAAAATGAATGACGCAATTTTTTGGGAAAAAATTATGACGCCTTATTATAATTCTGCCGGAAAAATTACCAAATACGGTGTTACGCATATTCCGACAAACAAGGAAATTTCCAAAAAGTATGGTGTAGAAATTTCTTTCAGTCATAAAATCGACGAGCATTTCAGTTATAATTTAGGTTATTCTCATACCAAAATTAAAAATGTTCTTGAGAGCAGTTATTGGATTCAGCCGAATGGTTATCGCGTGGGAGTACATTATCAAAATCGCGGCTTGCATTTGAATTTGCTCAGCTTTATGGCAAGCGGACGCACTGAAGGCGAATCTGATTGGATCGGTTATCCTTCAAGTAAATATGCAGTCTTTGACTTCAACGCACTTTACGATATAAATGAATTTTCAACGGTTTATTTTAAAGCCAATAATTTTACCAACCAAAACTATTCGCCTACAAGCAAAGATTACCATGTACCGGGAAAATTCTTTATGGTGGGCGCAACCTTCAGATTTTAAAATAAATTTTTCAAACAAAAAAACCGCATTCAAAATTGAACGCGGTAATTTTATTAGCCGACATTAAAAATACCAAAAACTTTGAGGAATTTTTAGTAAATGTAAAATACTAATGAAAACTCACAAAAAATTTTTTGATTTATTGTCGGCGGAGTAATAATTTAACAAACTATTGTACAATAAGGAGTGATTTTTTATGGGATATGCTTTGATTTCTTCGCGTGAATCTGCACTTTCCGATCGTTTAGAGACCCTTAAGGAGCGTTTAGAGACTCTTAATTCACTTACATCTGATAAAGATAACGGTGGTAAATTATTCTCTGGTATTGACGCTGGTTTTTCATCTGGTCTTAACCAACTCACTGAAAATGCAGATACCTACTCCAACACTGTTGAGGGGGCGACGATTAACGCGCTAGGCGGCAACGACAAAATTACTAATATTGCTTCAAAAGTTTCAATCAGTGGAGGCGCGGGCAATGATTTTATCACTACCAAAGGAACCCGTTCCACAAAAAACGAGACTCATCAAGTTACGGAAATAGTAACCGTAAAAGAGCCAATCTATGAAAATCAAGCTTACACAACAACTGAGACGACTTACGAGGAAGTATGGGACTGGGTTCAAGAACCTTACACATATTACACGAGCAGACCTGTAAAGCGATATACTGGCGGTGGACATTACATAACGTCTTATGAATCCGTAACTGAAACGCGATATCGAAGTGCTTATAAAAAAATCGGTACCAAACCTGTAACTAAGACTGTAACCAAATATAAACAAGTTCAAGTTGGTACAAAAGACGTTCAGAAAACTATTACCAAAGAAGTCACCACCCCTGTCACAACAGAATCTGTTGCTTCAAAAGTTTCAATCAGTGGAGGCACTGGCAATGATACTATTTCCATCGGCAGTGCTACAAGTAACAATTTTATCAGTTACAAAAATGGCGACGGCAATGACAAAATTTATAATCTCGGTTCCACTGATTCACTTAGTATTTCTGGAAACTCTTACACAACTCAAGTAAGTGGCAATGACATTCTTGTCAAAGTCGGTAGTGGTACGATCACTTTGGTCAATGCCAAAGGTACTAATCCAAATATCATCGGTGAATCAACTCCTTCAACGTTAATGATCACAAATTCGACCAAATCATCTGTGTCACTCAGTTCATCATATGCGAACGCTGATGCATCAAAACGTACCGAAGCCATAAAAATTACAGGTAACCTTTTGGCAAATTCAATCGTTGGTAGTTCCAAAAATGATTCGCTTTACGGCGCGGCAGGAAATGACAGCTTGTACGGCGGAAATGGTAACGACGCATTAACCGGCGGTGCTGGTAATGATGTTTTTGTTTACGAAAGTGGCAACGATCTTATTACTGACTATACTGCCGGACAAGATAAAATTAAATTTAACGTTGCAATTTCTTCTTCATCGGTTAGCGGTAGTAACGTCATTTTCAAAACTTCAAATGGTAATGTTACAGTTCAAAATGGTAAAGGTCAAAAAATAACGGTCATAGACAAGAATGGCAAAGAAACTTCTCAAATTTATCCTTCCGTTACACCTAATCCTACTCCTACACTGCCGAGCGGTTGGAAATATGGCAACACTGCTAAAACCAAATTAACTGCCAGTGTAGCATCTGCCGCTAACGTCGATTTAAATCAGACCTACGGCACAAGCGTTGCTACCGTTGACGGCTCAAAAATTGCAGCCGCTAGAACTTTCACTGGCAACTCAAAGGCAAATTCGATAAAAGGCGGCTCTGGTGCTGATACAATTTACGGTAATGCAGGGGCAGATATCCTTTATGGCGGTAGTAGCAATGATAAGATTTATGGCGGAAACGATAACGATAAACTTTACGGTGATGCTGGCAACGATTCACTGTATGGAAATAGTGGCAATGATACATTAACTGGCGGTGCTGGTAACGACACTTTCTTCTATGAAAACGGCAACGATACAATTACTGACTATACTGCCGGACAAGATAAAATTAAATTTAACGTTGCAATTTCTTCTTCATCGGTTAGCGGTAGTAACGTTATTTTCAAAACTTCAAATGGCAATGTTACAGTTCAAAATGGCAAAGACAAAAAAATAACGGTCATAGACAAGAATGGCAAAGAAACTTCTCAAATTTATCCTTCCGTTACACCTGACCCGACTCCTACACTGCCGAGCGGTTGGAAATATGGCAACACTGCTAAAACCAAATTAACTGCCAGTGTAGCCTCTGCCGCTAATATTGATTTAACTCAAACTTACGGTACAAGCGTTGCTACCGTTGACGGCTCAAAAATTACAGCCGCTAGAACTTTCACTGGCAACTCAAAGGCAAATTCGATAAAAGGCGGCTCTGGTGCTGATACAATTTACGGTAACGCAGGGGCAGATATTCTTTATGGCGGTAGTGGCAATGATAAGATTTACGGTGGCAACGATAACGATAAACTTTACGGCGATTCTGGTAATGACAGCTTGTACGGCGGAAATGGTAACAACACATTAACCGGCGGTGCTGGTAATGATGTTTTCGTTTATGAAGGTGGTAAAGACGTTATCACAGATTACACAGCTGGACAGGATAAAATCAAAATTTCCAGTGGTAAAATTTCTAAAACTACTTATAGCGGCAAAGATGTTATTTTTACGATTGGTAGCGGTACTTTGACTGTTAAAAATAGCAAAGGCAAAAAAATTACTGTCACGGATTCCGGCAATAAAGCTCAAACTTACTCCAAAACTTTAGATTTGCTTTACGATAATAATTTTGTAGCAAATGAATTTGCACTTGATGAAATTTCTGAAGTTACGGAAACAAATTATTCTGTCGGAAAACTCGAATACTCCAACAATACCAATGAATTGGCTAATAATTCCATTATTTCAGCGTCTTACTACGATAAAAAATAGTTAATCGTTTTTATAATTCCATACGTTTAATTTTGAGACTCTCGGCATTAAAAGCGGGGAGTTTTTTTATAGATCACGGAAAATTTTTTGGTGAAGAATTTCATCTTTATCAAGATCGCTCATCAGTTCCCACGTTTTCTCCATTTCTAGGTTGTTGCCAGTGGAACGTGCAACAAGTTGGGCAGCGTGTGGCTCTCCTAACATAGCATTGGCTATTAACGCGGCGGCTTTTTTATCGCTGTATTTTGGGGCTAAAACTTGATAGTAGGTCGTGCGCCGTTCGGATTTTAGCTGTAATTCAACAATGTCAATTTGCGCTTTTGTACGTTGGATATTTTCGGCAATGCCGTTTACTTTTTTATTCAACTCTTCAAATTTATCTACAAATTTACGATTTTTGCGAAGAATGCCTGTAGCGATAATTTGAATTTGGCGTACTGATTCAGGCTTACTGCAAAGTTCCTCTAATTCCGTTTTCTTATCGTCGAGAGAAATTTTTAAAGCGTCAAGTTTTTTTCTTTTGATTCCTATCAGCATTCTTTCCCGCGTCAGTGAATATTTTTCCTGCCACAAAGCCGCCTGATTTTCAGGTGTGCTTTTTTTGTTTTTGAAAATCTTTTCGCGTTCATTGTAATCTTCAAGTTTTTTTGCTAATTTTTCGCTGTCCTTCTGTAACTTTCGGAGCGATGCGCGTAAATTTTTCCATTCGCCTTTCACAAATATATTTCTTGCCATTTCCATTGCTCTCATTGGCGAAATAATTTTTCGTCTGTACGTGTACTTCAATTCTAAATTTTTTTCGTGCTCTTTTTTCAACGCAAAATACCGATGGCACAAAATATCATATATTTCCCGCGTTTTGTAATAATCTTTGTCGGAAATTGATTGATAAAAAATAGCGGCTTTGAGTTCGTCTACTGCACTATCCAATTTCTCACTTTCCAACTTCAACATTTTTCGGGCACGTGTATTTTCTTGCAAAATTTGATGTGTTACAAGTTGTATATTTTTTTTGCAGTCTGGCGTTTCCAATTTTTGCTGGATTTCCCAAATTGATTTTTTGAGAAGAGCGGCAGAGGAAAGAAGTAAAAACATTTTATTTTTTGCTCCTCTCCTAACTTCCTCATATCCAACGGCTGCTTCTTTTGATAATGTTTCGGGCGCAGTACATTTTTCCAGAAATTCTTCCAAATTCTTTTTTTGCAACTTCATTTCAAAATACTGATTCCAAACTTCGCGCTCTTTCGGCGTCATATATTCAAGTTTCGCTTTTTCTTCCGCCTCGTGCTGTGAAATAATTGCGCGTTTCCACCGATTCACTTCCTCAATTTCAAATAGCAATCTTCTTTTCAAGTCCTGTAATTTTTCTGTGTTGAATTTTTGTGAAAGAAATTCTTCTGAAGTTATAAATTCCCGTGCCTTTACTGTTGCATTTTGTACTGCGTCTTTTGTTTCCAATTCTTCGATTTCTTTCACTGCCGAGTCATTTTTGAAAATTAAATCAAAGTGTTGCTGGCGTAAATTTCTAAATTTTTTCAAACGCTCAACTTTCGGGTCTTCGTTTTCTTTGCAAGCAATTACGCCTATATATTCTTCGGGGTTGCGGTTAAAAAGTCGGGCAAGCGAACTGTCGCCTTTTTGCTCCGCCTCTTCTTTTTGCGCTTTTAATGTTCTGTGATCAACACGTATTGAAAAGCCGTTTTTCTCCAATACTTCATTTTCGATTTTGGCAAAATCTTCACGCAGTAAGAATAAGAATGATTTTTCATTCCAATGCCGATTTTTAGGTGCTCCTCTTTTATATTTTTCTTCAAATGTCGGTTCTGAGCCGTCTCTTTTCTTTCGTGCAGGATATTTGAAAAAATTTTCAGGCAGTCTTTCTTGCACTTTTTCCACTTCGTCTATCATTCGCTCACTAAACATTATATGTACGTGCGGATGTCTTTGTTCGTCCGATAACATTCCTATTTTTTCGTGAATAGCATATGCGTAATAATGGGCTGATAAATATTTTTCTATAAATGCGTCAATTATTTGCCGATACTCTTCTACCGTTTTTAATTCGTTTGGCAACGCAAATTCAACTTCCATATAACGGCGGTTTCCTACGCTTTCATATTTATCTGCCATTTTAAAAAATATTTTTGGGTCATTTTTCGCCCATTTTGGCAAATGATGAGAGTGGAAAATGCAACCGCCCTTTTTCTCAAATGCTTTTTCGCGGTTTATATATTCAACGTGCGATTCGGCGTAAACGTTTTCTAATTTCTCTTCGATATTTTTCATTATTTCTTGTGCTGTTTCTTTTGCGAGGTTTTTAAATTTTTCCGAAAAATCCCATCTCACATTGTTATTGATTCTTTTTGCGAGCTCGTCCAATTTGCGAATTTCTTCATCTGACAGCATTGTTTCACTTTTTTCGCTTGCAATATTTATAGATTTTAGCTGTGAAAGTGTCGGCACGTCAAAGCCTTCTTTCACCACTTCTCTTAATTTTCGTGGTTTTAAATTTTGATTAACGGGCTGTAATTTGGGGCTTTCTGTTAAAACTTTTCCCCCTCTGGCTATAAAATTTCTTCTTTCTATGTCATTTTTCTCTCTTTGTCTTTCAAGTTCATTTTGCATTCTTTTGTCTGCAAATTTTATTGGCAAGTTATCAAATATTGCCGTTTCTATTACTTTTCTGAGAAATTCGTTTGAGCCGGAAATTATCAGCGGCTTATGATTCATCGTTTCATCCGCCAACATTAATGCTACCGCTATTGTTGTCATTGACGCTTTTTCTGTTACTTCTATTCCCTTCTCTGTATTTCTGATTCCTCCAAAATTGTCTGTTTTGTACAGTAGCGTTTTTAAATCTTTACACGCATTTTTTACTTCTGCCGACGTTATCAAATTCCCAGCAAATTTATTTTTTTCTGCCCATTCTTTTTCTTCCAAATATTTGCCTTCGTGGCGAATGTAGTCTATGTGTTGCACAGGTGATACTCTTGTTCCGTCCGGCTTTTTGTCCGTTTTCAATCTAAAGTGGTACATCGCCACGTTCTTTTTTCTCCCTTCTTTTCTTCCAACCGCAGGTTCAATGAGCTTTAGCGATTGGCACTTTTTCTTTTTATTTTTAGCCTGTAAATGGCGTCAAATCCGCTTTTTTTCATTTTACGTCAGTAAAATGAGTAAGTGAACATTTCAGAGAAATCCTGTTTTTGTATCTTAACACAATTTTAAAAATCCCGTTGCACTATTTTCGCACAATTTTTTGTGCATTTTCAGCAAAGTAAAAAATCTTGTGATATAGTAGGCGGCGGTGAAGGTAAAAATGCGGGAAGAAATGGTAAAGCTGTTAAAATCGGAATGTGAAAAATTGAAAATTACGGTAGAAAAATTAGAGGCTGATATTTCTGATTCTGAAATCGAAAGACAGAAAGAAAAAGAAATGAAGTATCTGGCGCGGTTGATATACGCTGGGAAAATCTTGGAAAAATCAGAATGGTTATATTCGTTCAACGAGCAAAGTTTGTTTGAAATTTTAGCGGCGAATAAAGACGAAATTCAAAAAGCTAAATTTTAATTTTATGAAATGGAGAAAAAACAATGAGACAAACTAATTTTGAACTTTTAGATAAAAAATTGGCGAAGAAAAACGCCGAATTGCAGGAAGTTCGGGAAACTCGCAAAAAGTTGGAGGACAAAGAAAAAGCAATAAAATCGGATATCGAAAAATTGCAGAATCAAAAAATCGAATTTATTTTTGAGCAGGTGAAAAAAGAAATTCGCAGTGAAAATTTAAATGTAACTTCTTCTGCTGTTATGCCATTATTAGAAGTTTTGAGAAAAAATCATCAGACAGTAGAAATTGAATCCGCGTCGGTGGATAATACTTTTGCGAAAAAAAACAAAGAGCCGGATATTAAAAAAATTGATAGCGAAGAAATTTTGGCAAGTCGTGCAAATTCAGTTACAGCTGTTATTCAAAAATAAATGAATAAATGTGTTGGTGTTAAGTTATGAACCAAGAAGAATTATTTGAAAATCGTCGGGAAGTTAGTTTAAGATTGTGCGAACAAATCCGCCAAAATAAATATCAGCTGATAAAGGCAAAGAATTTTAAGGAACGACCTTACTGTGACGGTGAAAAAAAATATAAATTCAACAATGCAAATTATTTGAGACTTTTGGCGGCTGAGAGAAATTATAGCGATCCGCGTTGGTACTCGATTGACGATATACAGAAAAATAAATTGAAGTTGAAAGAAAACGCGAAGGCAGAATTATTGGAAGAATGGCAGAATGACTCCACTGAATGTTTTTTGAAAGAATTTTATAATGCGTCGGACATAGAAGAAAAAGAGCCGCTGAAAATCGAGAAATCTTCTTTGGACTATGTTGTTCGTGGTATTCTTGATAACAATGAAAAAATAACAACATTGAAAGAAGGCGTCGAGGCAGTTAAAAATTATGCCTTTGATTTTTGTGACGATGAACTTACAGCAAAACTTACGGCTCAAATGTGGCTTATTGAATCCAAATTAAATGTAAAAATAGAATTATTTTTGCCGGTTTTTTCTGAAGATATTTTATTGAAATTAGAAAAAAATCCTGAAATAATTTTTCAAAAAATAAATCTGGCTAATGACATTTTGAAAAATTTGAGAAAAGAAAAAGTAAAGCCGATAGCAGAGGAAATTGCACCTGATGAGTTTTTTCAAGGTTTGAAAATTATTTATCACGGTAGCGAAGTTGAAATTTTAGATAAGAATGGATTTGAATATCCGCAAGAAAGTATTTTAACAGGCGTCGCTGCTTATCAATTTTTAAAGGCTTGGAAGGAAAATAAAACGGAAAATTTTAAAATGTGGCTGGATTTTTCATTCAATGAATATGAACACGGAGAATTTTTGCTGACATCTGAAGATAGCAAACTTGAAAAGCCTATTTCACATTTGTTTAAAATTCGTCTGAATAAAAATCGACAAGAACTTTTGAAAAGTCGACAAAATTTGCCACGATATATTATCGCAGGAACGGGCGAACCCATTTCAGATACAAAAATTTTAAATATGATAGAAACGGAGACTGAGAAATTTCAAAAGGCAATGGCTGAATTTGAAATTGAAGAAGATCGGTATTTGAAAAATCACGTTGAAATTTAGCCACGAAGATAATTTTTTTTATGAAATGAATCTTTAAAAATGTTATAATTAGCCAAAAATAATGGGCGGTGATGTAGTGTCTCAAGAAAAATATTTAGAGATATTGAAAAAATTGCGTTTGATAGACGATGCGTTTTTTAGTGCTTGCTTTGATGATAATGTTGACGATGTTCAGTACATTTTGCGAATCATTCTTGAAAAAGACGACTTGAAAGTTTTAAAAGTGGAAACTCAAAAAAGCGTTGAAAATCTTTACGGGCGGTCTGTTCGTTTTGATGTTTTTGCTACGGATACAAAAGGCAAGAAGTACAATATCGAAGTCCAGAGAGCAGACTCTGGCGCAATTCCTCAACGCGCTCGTTATAATTCCGTTATGTTGGATTATCACGAATTGAAAAAGCAGGACGAATTTAAGGAACTGCCCGAAAGTTTTGTGGTGTTTATCACTGAAAATGATGTTATTGGTGACGGATTAAAAATTTATCACGCTGACAGAATTATAAGAGAAACAAACAAGGAACTCGGAGACGGTACACATATTATTTACGTCAATGGCGCATACAAAGGAGAAAAAGGTAAACCGCTGGATGATTTAATTCACGATTTCTTTTGCGACAATCCTAAAGATATGCGCCACAGGCAACTTGCCAAACGTGTTGAATTTTTTAAAGAAAATAAAATTGGGGTGAGTTCTATGAGTAGCATTATTGCTGAATTTTTTAAGGATGAAATTGCTACAGCGGCACAACAAGCGGCAAAAGAAGCAGCTGAAAAAGCTGAAGCTGAAACTAAACAAAATACTTTAATTGAAAGTATCCGCAATTTAATGGAAACTTATGAATTGACTGCAA